>JALZGI010000471.1 GCA_030861105.1 Thermoproteota archaeon | reverse complement strand
GTACTAGCCATGCTGGGAATAGCCAGTATTGCTAGTACCAATATCGACGCTGTTGCACCGATAATTACAAATTTGTCGTTTTCAGTCATAGACTTCGTTATAGCTTAAGTTATATAACGATTATATTGTTGGTAGTTTTTGGAATAAGGTCACACGAGCCATGTCTCCCGATATTTATTATATCGAAATCACATACTTGTTATGCAATATATTACATGTAAGGGTCGCAGCACACACTATCTAACTATTGGGACCAGGTTAGCTCACTAACCGCAGGGGATCCAGTGGCAGAATATGACTACAAGATATCTCTATTGTTGATCCTCTTCTTCTGGTGGCTTTACATTTCTGAAGTTCAGGAATAATGCTATATCATAAACTACTTTTAGCGTACCCCCAATAATAAAAGGAGCAGATAAACTAAGAGAATTTATGAGAATACCCGTTACAGAAGGACTTATAGATTGAGTCACATTTCTTGAGATATTTGTAATACCAGCAGATGCAGTTCTTTCGTCTTCTCTTACCACCGCAACGATATAGGATTGTCTTGTAGGTACATCCATTTGAGATAAAGCCATTCTTAGGAGATAAAGGACCACAGCTATTTGGAGTGTAGGAGCAAATGCAACAGCTATAATCAGTATATTTGCTGGAATATGAGTAAATACCATAGTGTTAATGAGCCCAATTCTATCAGCAATTTTTGCAGCTCCCATAAATGAAAAAGCGGTAAGAACCCCTGATATAGAAAAAATGTATGATAATGTAGTTAAGTCTGCTCCAAACCTTGTAAAAAACCAAAATGATACGATGCTTTGGATCATGAAGCCTCCAGCAAAAGAATCAACAGCAAAGAGACCTGACAGCCTTATAACAATACTTCTTGATTTAGGTGTAAGAAAAGACATTTTTGTCAATTGTGTTGGCTCATCCTCTTGTTTTTCTTGATTATCTCGTACCTCTATCTTTTGAGATAATAATAAGTAAATCCCTATTAGAACAATACCTAGCGTACCGTACAAAACAAATAGTAACTTAATAGAGACTATATGGTTTAACACGATATCAAAATACTGAAGTTGCTGCTGAAGAACAGCTGGTAAACCAGAAAGCAAGACTCCTGTAGCCATTGCGAAAGTTCCAACCATATTATAAATTGCAAAAACTGTA
This sequence comes from Thermoproteota archaeon, assembly GCA_030861105.1. Lineage (GTDB taxonomy): Archaea > Thermoproteota > Nitrososphaeria > Nitrososphaerales > Nitrososphaeraceae > TH5893. Next base: position 2,350 of record JALZGI010000471.1, on the reverse strand, counting down.
TTTCTTTTTCTAAGGTTCTTTAATGCTTGAGGAAGTATAGCTTGTTCAATTGTAAGAAAAGCACCAGTTTCTGCTCCAGTTATATTGATTGTACCAATAAATGCAGCAATAATCAATACAATATAGTTTTCCGAAACAGCAAAGATAAAACCAGAAACAGACATTAATGCGGCATATAATATTAAAAATTTCCTCCTCCCTAATTTATCTGCGTAAATGCTTGCAACTAGAGTAAAAATTACACTATTTAATAGTGTGGTTGTAAGAATCAACCCAATCAAAAACTCATCAAATCCGATTAATTTGAGGTAAATGGCGAGAATAACACTCAAAAATCCATAGGCAAATGTTCTTACCATCTTGGCAGCCAATAATAGTCTACCATCTCTTGTGAGCCAATCAAATAGTAATAATGCCATATGAGATAATTGTTGGATACGTGACACCATCATTAATGTTATTACTAGTATTCATAAAAGCCAATATTGTGGAGTTAAGACCCAGTAACAATAGATAGTCGCTGAAGCTCAACAAACCAAAAATATGGAATTTATAACAGGAGTAACTGCAGCGGTACACGTTATAATCAACCATAATTATACATACTTTTGTCTCTCCATATGTCCCATACTATGGTAGAATAGGCCTAGATGTTTGCTACAAAAATATGCAGATGGTTTAATTACAACATCAAAACCTGATAATGTTGAAATATCTAAAAAAGAGATGCAGGACTATTTGGAGTACATGAGAAATTCTGTAACGTACAAGAGCACTGCTATTGAAACTACGGTAGAATTTACCCCATATGTAAAAGATGCAGTGAAATGAGTATTAAGTTGCTTAGCGAAATAACGCTCAGATTAAAATATTGATCCTCGAGTAAAAACTAGACATGAAGTGCTTCAACTGCTATCATGATTTTACTCCTACACTATCAAAACCTATCTGCAAACAATGTAGCTTTTGCTATTACTGTAGAGATTTTACCTGTCATCATCAAAACAATTCTTTCAAAAATGAGAGCTAGTATTGTGCAAGCAGGTATTAATATCAAATTCAAAATAGTGACGGGTTATGAATCATTATAAGAATGGATAAGAATCTTATCTAACTGAATGATAGATTCGTAGTTATTTATCCGCTAATACATCAATAATTCATAAAGGACAACTAAATGTCTAGTGATTGGCTATAAGAAGTAATGAATTAAGTTAACAGCCAAATTTTTGAACCCAACCCTCTTCCGAGAATTCGCTTATGCCACAAAAGTCGTCAAACACTTTTGCATGACCTTTGTTGAGTAAAAGCTCATTTAATAGCAGTTTTTCATTTCCACAATATACAAGCCCTATTAATCTATCAAAGCTTCCCTCCTTTTGTCCATCATCTTCATCCACTAATGCTTTTGAACCAATAAGGCATGTAGACTCTGTGAAATCTTTTGCCTCTTGATATCCACTATCTCCGCGCTCTGGGGTATCAACTAATGATAAACGTACTCTTACATTATTAATGTCAAGTGTATCTCCATCAATTATTTCTGTAACTATGCCTGTAAAGCAATCAGCTTGTCCACGACATTCGCTTGAAGTAGGAGAGCTGTTTTGTTGATTATTATCGTTATCACCATTGTCATTACCGCTATCGCTACTTGCTAAAAGGCCGCCTGATTCTGTGCCGACTCTATTGCTATCATTGTCACTGCTAGTTATATCATCATCAGCTAGTTCTGTATCCTCCTCTTTATCTGTACCCCCATCTTCACCGCCGCCACATTCATCATTGTAACCCAAATCTCCACAAACATAGCTTCCATCATCAGAAGGGCAGCTGTGCCATCTGTGACAACCGTCTATATGACTGAGGCTATCCGTTAGAAAATTTGGAAACACCATAAAAAATAACAAAATTATGGTCAATATTACAATTAAGATATGCACTGTCATGGAAAGAAGTATTATATTAGAAAAGTCTTTGCTATTTTTGCACACAGGACGAGCCAAGCCAACACTGACTTCGACTTATCTGGTATAGTCATAATTTGTGGATATACTACGGATTGCTACATAGAACCTGACTTTACTAGTATGCCATATTTTCTGTGTCCAGACTTTCTTGTTCCGTCTTCCTTTCAAACTATCGAATAATAGGCACTCCCTTCTTGTATATCAACGACCAATTAGTAGTGGGCTCTTCATTAATTAAGAGCTCATTGAAAAGGAGACTTGGCAAACATTCTTGATATTGTTTTAATGATCCATTATCATAAACGTTATCTCTTTATCACCTTTGAAGTTGTATCAACAAGAGACTAACTAAAGTATCAGCATCAGACTGAGCCGAATAC
>JALZGI010000439.1 GCA_030861105.1 Thermoproteota archaeon | reverse complement strand
GTTTACTATTACTGGACCAGATGGATTTGTGGAAATTACGACCAAGTCCACTCTCTGTCCCATAACGTTGAGAGGTATTGTGTCGCCTTTTGTCATTAATTGGCCATTTAAATATTCAGCTAGGTATTCTTCGGCTCCCACTATTCTGAGTGGTTCTGTTGGAGCAAAGGTTATGCTTTTGGCATCTTTTGAGTCAACTCTTTTGACTTCTATTTGGTCATTAATGCCGACCTCAAGCCTGTTTCTGGTGTAACCATCAATGCGGATCAGACCCTTTCCTTTATCGTTGCTTCTTGCAGGCCAGCTAAGAACCGTTGTTTTTTTACCTAAAGAGGTTAGTTCTAAAGCATCTCCACTTGTAATACTAAGTCGTTCGATTATCTCCGGATCTACACGTGCAATTTTTCTTCCAACATCTCTCTGTTCAGCCTCAGCAACTCTTAGGCTTATTCCCTTAGTGGAGTCTTTTCTAGAAGTTGGGCTGCTGTTAGCTGAACTCCCTTTTTCTACGTCATCACCATCGGTGCCTGAAGACGTATCGCATTTTTCACCCTTTTTTAGCTATATTTTATTAAAGATAAACCTTCACTTCGGATAGCTAACCCTTTCAAGTCTCATTGACAAACAAGACGTGGGTATAATGGCAGTCAATCTCAAGTCATAAATAATATAATCTTTTTACAAAAAACAAATGGTTCAGAAAGTCGGAAGGGCAAATAACACAGTTCATTTCTCAAAAGGAGAAGAAAGATTTATTATGGAAAACGAGGTTTGCAGGGTCTCAACATCACATAACGACATACCCCACGTCACTCCAGTCTCTTACATCTGTAAGAATGGTTCGATCTTTTTTGCCACAGACTACAATACAAGAAAATACAAGAATCTAAAGCTCAACAACAAGATAGCATTATCAATCGATACATATGGTTCATCAGTCGAAAATAAGGCAGTTGTCATACAGGGCATAGCAAGACTCATTGAAAGAGGAGAGGAATTCAAACAGCTGTACCAAGAATTCTATAACAGGTTTGAATGGGTAAGGCAAGACCCTTGGAAAGAAGGCGAAGCTCCGTTCGTAAAAGTTGATAGCCTTAACAAGGTCAGTTGGGGGTTATAGAATAACACCACCGTTTTTAGGCTTACCCACTGTAGTCTTCTAGTCTTTCTCTCTTAAAGCCCTTAGGTCCAATTGGATAGTGCTAAAGGATTTGCTCGTTGAATTATGAAGGATTATACCGGCACAAGAAAAGATATTGATAATAGTTGTTCATATGTTACTGTGAATAGGATTTACGGTGTTTTTTTGCAAGTGAATATTGATACTAACTTAGCCTCGTGCGATTGTGAAATTAATGGTTACGGGTCTTTCTCAGCATTCTGACTTTGTCCGTGAACGTTATGATGCATCAAGATGCTCGATCTGTCTTGAATCGTTTGTACCATAGCCATCGGGCTTTGGCTCTATAGAATTCTTTTTCTCCTTCTGATAAATCAGCATACCCTTTGGCCGCAAGTATTCGCCATTCATCCATATGGATTTGTGTAACTGGGGTGTTTATTTTAGAAATAACGTTCCCATACAAATCCAAGACTGAGCCGATCCAGACACGCATATTATCATGATAAAATTCCGAGATTTTTTCTATAAAGTCCTTCTCATCTATCTCCATTTGTTACCAATGTAACCATTTAACACTTATTAAAATGAATTGTACTGCTAACGACAACCTCGTATCCATCTCCGGACATGACAGGATCCTAGACTTGCAATCCCAGACTGGACCTGCGCCTCTATCAATGATGCATAATGGCATCTGGTAACGGCAAAAGTTTCAAGGTTCACTTCAGGACATATAGACAAAGATACCTTTTTATGCTATTTTCTTCCAGAATTGGAATTACAATAAGTTTTCTAGCCCCTCCGCACAGATTGACTAATCCAAAGCGTAATTGTTCCGAACCATCAGTATGACTCATCTCCCTTAGATTTGTGTTCGTCCTTCGTCTTGGGGTTTTCTCACTCTTATGAATGGCAGGAATTAGAAACCGACTGTAAAAGGAGCTTGGTTCGACTACAAAGCATCTGTCCTTGCTGGTAACATCTGGCCTATACTTGCCAAAAAAGAGCTTGCCGTTTGCATCAACTATTCCAGCAAACTTTATTTTCTTGTCTGCAGCAATAACATTGAAACAGATTTCCTCGAAAAAATTCTGCTGACCAAAATCTGCTGTCAATTGCTTCTGTAGAAAACTGAAAAAGGACATATTATAGGGTTTGATTGCCTTAGCAGTAAGATGTATCCTGACAAAAATATAGGTACGAGATGACTTTTTGGTAGGAATATCAACGGTACCCAGCGTTAAAAATACCAGTTTCTTTATTACAGAGAGTTGTCGTAGACTGAGACTATCGCCTTAGCCTCCACTTCTAGGCTTGAGAAGTGCTTTCTTAAGATCATCAATAATCTCAATTCCAATAAGAGTAATAGAGCCGCCCGAGGCCTTGAACCGATACATGATTACATGCATACATTCTCTGTTCCGCTGTATTTGAAGAGAGCTAGTTCAATCAACATCAATTTTGTGATTATCAAAGTAGTCAAAAAAAGAATACTTTAAACCCCTACGTTAGATTTAGAGCTAAGTTATCAGCGAAGCTTCAATAAGAATTAGCAACGTAGTCCGTCTCGCCTTTTTTGTAATGATTTTGCAGAGGGTAATATACCAGATACGTTAGATTCAAGGTAAGTCTCTATGAAAGCTTGTAGCCAGGCAAAGAAAACGTTTCTTAACTGATGTCCGTATGCATCATTCTTGGACCCGGTAGATTCTGAATTGAAGATTGCAAGTAAGTAGCCCCCCACCCTCTAGATCAGGTGCTTTTGACAATAATAGGCACCGCAATAGTCCTCCATACAGATATGGACCATTTAAACCCTGAACGCAAACTAATAGAAGAGGAAATCCGGTCATGGAAGGCATTTTCATATACGCTAAATGATGAGCACGACAAAAGAGAGTTTGAAGACATGGTGGGAAATTATTGCATATATTCTAAAATCATTATCGACGCTGGTTGGCAATCCATTCCCAGTAAACCTTTAGTGATGAGCCTTTTGTTTTATCAGTATAGGAAAATTATGCAATGGTTGATCTGCAAGACAACTAAAAATTAAAGGGAACAAAACAGACAAAAGGCCTGAGGAATAATCCGGACATAAGAAGTTTCACAATTATTGCAATAAACCCATAATTTTTACAATAAGCCCAGGAAAAGGTGAGGCACCATTGAGGACTGCTAGTAATTAATAGGGTCATTCGAGGCAGACCCATTATAGTTTTCTAGCACACAGACAGAGTTCACATTACTAGAAATCTTTATCAAACGTCTGTAGCAGTGATTCTCTTGTATTTATCAGTGATAATTCCCAGAGATCCCGTTGTTTGTTGACTCTTCTGATGATTGTTGGCTCTCGATTTGAGTATTAGATTCGACTTGGCTTTTGTCGCTGATTTCTGAATGGTTCTCTGAAGAACTACCCTGATCACCTGAGTCCCTTGAACTGCCAGGGCCCTCTCCAACGTTAGGCGGAGCGTAGTCGTGTATATCAAACCAAAGTTCCTTACTCATCCAGTACCTGCAATACCACTGCTTCAAATCGGGGTTATATTCTCCATGCTCTGGCATACTTAACCTACATTCATACCTACGTCTGCCAGTTC
>JALZGI010000438.1 GCA_030861105.1 Thermoproteota archaeon | reverse complement strand
GTGTTACAGATTGGTACTGTAACTGGTAACAAAGAGCCTTCACCAAAGCTAAAGCAAATGCTCCCTTGACTTTAAGAGCTATACTGGCGCATGGTTAATCGCATTAAAGAAATAAGGGAGCAGGTCCAGAAAGAAGGCTTTAATGAAGAACAAACTAAATTATTATTAAAGCAATATTTGGGTGACTCTCTGACAGAGAAAATTAAAATATCTTATATATGAAGTTCCTAGAGCAAAGGAACAGAAAAAACTTAGGGAGAATATGGCCGAAATCGGCCAGGGCACAAATATGTCAATAAACAATGAACCTGAACAATAAACTTACCAACCGATTATAATATTGTAATTCCTGATCAGGTTTTAGAAGAAGAAACAAAAGAGCTAGAACAAGAAGAAGTAGAAGCATTAGAAGAGGTAGAAGAACAAAAAGAACAAGAACAAGAGCCTAACTATGAATTAGAAAACTTGAAGATACAACTAGATCATGCTGACCAGGAAATAGAATGCCCTCGCTGCTCTGACATCATGGTATTACCTTCAGACTTTGATAAGTTAGGATATATTTGTCAAGAATGCGACTTGTTACTTGTTATGAAATAGATATTCATGTGGAGATAATCTTGAGAATGAATTGGTTATCTCTCTAAAAGTTTCTGTCCTATCTAAAGGAAAAGTTCGATCGTCTTGTAAAAAAACCGTTGATCAGTCCTAATATCGAGTAATTACAAATCATAACCAATTTTTATATAAATTAGTATAGACTGGCTTGCAATAATACAGATGTAATATGAAAACTTCCGCTGCAAATAAGCACTGCTTGCAAATCTTAGTCAGCAAATTCCCAGATGCTGCAATTAAAAGGATTATGATAGTAGATGCTAACGACGATGTTAGCCTGACATTCAAGATAGTTCTAACTGAATCAGATAAGAGACTTAGAATACGATCATTTAACGATCCCATCTACGCTCTACGAGAATTCAAGCCTGATTTCTATCACCTAGTCATTATTGATACTTTACTGCCAAACATGGATGGTTTTGAACTATATAATCAATTGAGGAAATTAGATAGTAACGTCAAGATATGTTTTATGACAACAGAGGATGAAGAATTTGTAAAGGAAGCATTCCCTGAATTTGATCCAACTTGTTTTATCAAGAAGCCTATTGCGAATGAAGATTTGTTAAAATGGGTAGAAGCATTGGAGTTAGAGTAATGCCCTCATCTGTGTATAACAATCGTCACAATAGGTCTTACCCTTATAGATATACTCTGCTTCATCATCTCCGAATATATGGTCGCATTCTACGCATCTGTTGAACATGGCAATTACTCGATCATCTCTGTCGTTGAACGAAAGATCTCATATCTGGTAATTCGTATCTGAGTATCTTAGGGCAAAGTCTCACTAATGCCGGGGTTTTCCTATACATACTATACTCTGAGCCACCTTTGTCGGGGATCCTTTCTTCTATCAGAAGTTGATTTTGTATAAACCACTCTAAGCAGTGACTTACCAAACGACCGTAGTGATGGTCATCATTATATAGTGCTTCATGTTTCTGGTCTTCATAATCATACGCCCGTGCAGTCTTTATTTCTTCATTCAGTAGGAATTCAGATTTGTGGAAAGTGTCTCCTTCCTGTTGGCACATATATCTGCTGGAACGTCCGATCCAAACCAAAACATCATTCTCATTCCAGGGCTCAGGAATATTCCCCCAGCCTACCTGATAATTCATCAAGGATATACTCATTTATAGCAATATTAAAACAACAGTAATTCACTTCATCTTTACTCAACCATATGACCAATCTACTATTTCCGAAATCCCTAGTAGACTATTTGGATTACTTGCATTATGTAGTTACGAATGTCTCAGTCAATATATATATTCCAAGTCCTATCAAAACAAAGGGCAATACTCTATCTCCGACCCGACGAAAGATATCTGCAAGAAAACTGCGCTTAACAAGATAGTTTGCCAGAAAACACCAAACCATTGTTAATATCATAACCATTGAAATAAGCATGACAATTGCTACGATATCATTATTCGTAGCAAATAATGCTGTATAGATCCCTATTTCCTCTCCACCAGAAAATGTTACCGCTGCTACGGTTAGGAATGGCATATGTATTTTTTCCCTTTGTAACTTCTTTGATAATATTTCATCATCTTCATTCTCTTTTTTGCGTAGCTCCAATAGCTCCTTGATTCCTATTGCGATTGGGAATAACCCTAGCAGTCCTATGAGACTAAGAGGCAAAAGGAGAGCGACAAACGAGCCTGCCAAACTGACGACCATCAGCGACCCCATTCCAATATACTGCCCTAGAACAATCTGAGAAAAAGGAAATCTGGGCGTAGCAAAAAATATCATAAGTATAAACAAATCATCTAAATTGGTAGACACATAGGCGGCAATGCCAACACCTACAAGAGCCGGAAAATCCAATATTATCTCTATGTGACCCATCAATAGAAGATACGATATATTGATCTATCTGTCTTACGACCTGCGGCTTGTAACTAACAATTAACTTCAATTCAGAAGTATGTCTGATAAAGTTGTAGTATCAGATTCTTTTTATATAATCACAATAAGAGTCTCCTGCAGACTTAAGGTCTGCCTCCCTCCAGACATTGATATTCATTCCTTATATCTTACTCAACATTTGAGCTAGCTCGTTCCCCATTGGTGTGTCGTAATCTATGTTTGAGAGTATACTCCACGATTGTTGTAGGCCAATCGCACTACTCAGTTGGCAAAAAATATTGCAGAAGGTGCGAATGTTATTTTATTACTCCTAAAGTGTTTTGTAATGTTGTGGATGCAGCTAAGAGCTAATCCACATTGTGGGAGAGTGTATAAGGAAAAGGTCAGAGCTAGAAAAACTGATTGTTGTAGGATGAATTATGGACTCTCGACAAAAAAGGGAGGACGCTTGTTTTGTTGTATTCTATAGTTAACTAACTACTCCACTTCTTCCTTTATGTCTGCTTCAGTATCACTAACTCCTACGGTCGTCTTAGTCAAATGGCTGCCATGTCTTGTAGTATACTGTGCTTGGTATTTCTCATCACTTCCTCCACTTGTAGCAGATTTTGTCTTTCTGGTAGCGGTCCTGCTTTTAGTAGTCCTATTTTTAGGCCTGGTCGCCTTTTTTCTAACCATTAATCAATTAGTTTAAACATTAAGAAACTATATAAGATTTCTCGCGATTTCGGTCAAATAGATTAGTCATAACTTATTAGGGCAAATATTTTCGTTTTTTTCTAACTTCCTGCCTCCAATATTCAAATATTTGTGATTTCTATTATGTGACGATAAGAGAGGATAGACATATGTGATAAGTCTCCAAGGGGAGACAAAAGCATACCGATCAGCTGCGTAATTTTGGTCTCATTGATTCCTCTATTACCTATTGAGTTGAGTTGATCTTCTCGTTTATTCTCATTATTAGATTGTCAGTTGTTATTGGTTTTTGAATAAACATCTCTCTCTCAAGTCAGAATGGTCTTTTTCTCTGACGCAACCATAATACATTTCAGTTGCTGTAAGAAAACATACTTTGATATTAGGGTCTATTTTCTTTAACTCCGCATATAGTTCAAAGCCACTCATAT
>JALZGI010000426.1 GCA_030861105.1 Thermoproteota archaeon | reverse complement strand
GAATTGCTCTAACCAAATTCCCAATAATTTAATTGATTACAAGATATTACATCTCAAGTATTAGGAGAGGTAATCATTAAAATTAATTCCATTATGAGGTCTTTACAAGAAATGTTTCTGAATTAGTTAAGCTGGCAAGTATTTCAGAAGTATACTCTTCCCTCGTGTCGAGATTCTTTTTCTTCTAAAGCTATCGTTATGTGTCATCAGGAATGTAATTCTCTAATGTTGTTTCTCTATTCTAGCACCTCAGATTTTAACATTGTTACCTGATTATTCCTCTATCTTTGTCTCTATTCCCAAACATTGCCTTCCATCTTCTATGAGACTCAGCTTTGGACATCAAGGTAGACGAATGTGGAACTACTGAAACCCTTTCTATATTTGGTATTTTAGAGCGGATCTCCATCTCTATCTCTAATGATAACATCTCCACATCAGCTAATGGCTTATTTCCATCAACTTCCATGTGAACCTCTGCTTGTGCAACAATACCCGAAGAACGTAGAAGAACCGATCGTACTCGAATTTTTTCATAATTGAATTTTTCTTCGACTGTCTTTTTAACCAGCTCAGTAATCCTCGGATTTTCCCATGCATCAACGAGGATAAGTGATGATCTTTTTAACGATATATAAGATACTGAAAAAATGTATCCTGCAATTATCATTCCTCCTATGGCATCAGCCTGTAATATTCCAAATTGGCTTGCAACTAGTACACTTAAGAAACCAACTACAGAAGCAGAGCCATCCTTTATGGAATTTCTAGCATCAGTCTTAAGCGATAATAAATTGTATTTATTTGCAATGACCCTCATTTGAAATGCTCTATGCAAAGATATTGCTCCAGCTGCAGCCAATACCACCATAGTTAAAATTGGTTGTTTGATCTCATGGGGTTCTACTAACGACTGATATGAATGGTAAAAGATTACTGCTCCTATTATAACCATTCCTATAGCAGCCATAAGTGCTGCAAAGCTTTCAACCTTGTGATATCCAAAATGGAATTTCTTGTCAGGAGGTCTGTGGGCAATCCTTAAACCCAGAAGAACGATAAAAGAGATCGTAGCATCAGAAATAGAATCTATCCCGTCGGCTGTGGCGACTACACTTCCACTGATGTATCCAGTTACCAATTCAGCTACACCGATGCTGATAAGTGTAACAACGGAAATCTTTGCAATCCTTTGCCCTGCAATTATCCCTTCATTAACCAGGTCAGATCGGGATGTCTTAGTTGACGAAAACTCTGCGTTCTTTGTCTCGTCTCTGTTCTGCCAATAATCATCCAATTTTATAGGATGAGGGGATATGGAGACAATCGTATTTAAATATAGATACGAACAGGCTCGGCTGTCTTGCTTAGAATAACATCTCTGAGGTTATTGTGTAAATATTTCAAGAAGTAGCATCCAGAATGTTATATTCAATAATCAAACACAAAAGGCCATTCCGCATAATTCTGGAATAAGGTAATGTAACATTTAGTTAACATGTGTCGTATATAGGAGGAAAATGTTGCGGCCTTAACTGTTCTTGAGCCATTTGTGGAACGTTGGCATTTCCCCTCATCATTGTCTTAGGTAGTTCTTCTCCCATTCCTGTTAAATAAAGATGCATCCAAATATCAAATCCCGAGTCCTCATCTCCTTGGTTTTATTTTGCAACCAATATTGCAGTCTGTCAAAAGATTCTAGATATTGTCAACTTTTTAACACATTCTTCGAGCGCATCCAAGGTTAGCTCGCGTTTTGGTGAATGCTAGTTCCACCGGCTGCAACACTGTGGTTTTTAATTGTAATTGTAATTGTAATTGTAATTGTAAATTATCACGGAAAATCTAAGCAATAACTTTTTATAAATATGAATTTTTACCTGTAATATCTTGCCAATCTTTCTAGATGTTCACAAGATCCCCTTCAGTGAAGAACAAATAAAGGAACTGAGCAATTCACCTAGAGACGAGTTTGGTGTTACTCATGTAAATATAATGTTCAATAAGGATGTCAATGTATGCTTCTGTCTATTGGATGCTCCTGATAAGGTTGCAGTTGAAAGACACCATGACAATGCAGGAGTAAAGTGCGAGTGGATTACTGAGGTTTCAATGGCAAAACCATTTGAGCAATCATAAAGGTTATTTATTCGCTGTGTATCTCCCGGTGTAAATGCTGTCGCTGTTAAAACCTAATGTGGCTATATCAGATAGTCCTAATATTTCTTCCACTATTGAGATATACCTGTCTATCTAATTTGTATCTAATTTGTATCTAATTTAGCGTAGAAGCTTGTAGAAGCTTGTAGTGACTATCCATTTAATACTCAACCTTTGCATAAGGAATAATATGGACAGTCAAATCAAACCAAGGGTCTGTCCATAACTAACATTTTGCCTATCTCTGTTCGTTCCCCTTGTATGATTCTATTCAAGACTTCAGCAGCTGCGTGCTTGTCTAGGTATTCATTGTTATTTCCACATCTGTATGAGTATGTACATCTAGGACAACCGCTTTCACTTTCGCATGGACACTCTGATAATATCCTAAAGGCTCTTAAGATTGCCTTATCGAACTTGTCATATAGCGCTCTACTGGCACCATTTCCGCCTATGCTTCCATCGTAAATAAAGATTAAACCCGAGGAACCAAGCGATATTCCCCCTAAGTCTTGTGATGCTCCTCCTGTTGCCATTGAACTTCCCTCTATCAAAACATGCTCTGAGGCATGATAACCGCTTGCTTCTACATATTCTTCGTCACTGGCAGAAATTAAAATATCGCTCGGTTTAGGCGCTCGGAATACCAATCCTTTGGTAATAAACTCAAATTCTATGGGGGATTCGAAGATTACTTTTGTCCCATGAATTGCCTCTCTACCGATTTCGATATTAGCGTAACCATTTACTTTCTTTTGAATCTTTAAGGAACAGTACGTAACCTCCAAACCATATACTTGTTTTTGTTGATGGATTTGCAATACAGTCGGCCATTCATCTACTATCGCCTTAGTATAGTAGGGATAGTCAACAGGAATAGAATCAAGTTCAGCATAGGGCGTATTTTTATTGCGTCCTGTTATTCGCTCACTCGCTTCGGGCTTCTTGTCGAAATGGAGTTTACGAACTTGATATCTTTTTCCAGACAAAAAGTATATTGCTCCATCGTGTAGTTCTTCAATCGCTTGAGGCATTTGGCGTTCTCCTATTAATTTTCCGTTATGAATAATATGAACAGCTATTCCTATTCCTCTAATGCTAAATTCTCTTAAGACATGTATTGCCTTTACATAATTTGGGACAAATTTTCTGTTGTACAGCCGGATAAGATCATTTGAAATTAGTCTCTGTATGCAATTCCAAATAGGAGTCGATTCAGATATGGAAATAGGCTTATCACAGGCCATAGCAAGAACCTGATTCTCCTCTACAAATGGATTAGATGGATCGGTATATACTATCTCTTGGTCCTCTAGATAATCATTAGGATGTTGTTTATAGTATTGACTTATTGGATCATTGCCAAATGCAAGAAAAGCATATCCTTCCTGACCACTTCTTGCTGCTCTTCCAAGTCTTTGAATTAGTCTATTAACGGGGACAGTATCAGATATAATCGCATCAATGTCTCCTATGTCTATTCCAAGCTCTAAGGTTGGAGTAGCGGAAATTGCCATCAGCTTGCCGCTCTTAAATGAATCTTCAACTGATGTGCGTACAGAAGGAGGTAATCCTGCTCTATGGACCCTAACAGGTATACCTTGTTTAGATGAATAGAATGCCAAAAGCTCGGAACTTAGATGTGATCTACTAAATGCAATCGTCTTGTGCCGATTTGTATAGGTATGTTTAATTAAATCGAGCATTAAAGCTCTCTGTGAGCGAAGCGAGGGGAACAGAAGCACAAGGTTAATTTTGCCTTTGCGGCCTTTTCCACGTATAACATTCATATCCCTGCCGAACAACTGCTTACAAAATTCCTCTGCATTTGGAAGAGTAGCAGAGGCTGCTATGATCTGAATTCTTTTCTTATCATTCAAGCCAACTATCCTCTCTAGACGCTTTATGATGTGGTAAATATTTGCCCCGAAGACTCCAGTATAAATATGGGCTTCATCAACAACTAAAAATTTGAACGTTCTAATTATACGGGAAAATTTAGTTCTATTGAGCAAATGGTAATGTATTGTGTCAAAATTCGTAATAACTATCTCTGGTATGTGTGTAGACAGTATCTTGCTTCTTTCAACTTTGGTCGTGTCCCCGTCAAATATGTTTACATTTATGCCCAGTGGCTCTGCGAATTGTTTTATTTTTGGTAACTGATCCCGCGCTAAGGCCTTCGTTGGATACACGAAAATAGCCAGCACCTTTCCCTTGATGTCATCTTTTACTCTAAGTGAACAGAAATGTGATATTTCTTCAGAAATCTTTTGTATTATAGGTATAGTAAATGCTTCTGTTTTACCAGATGCTGTGGGAGCTGTGATGATTACATCCCTTCCTGACAAAATCTGCATCACTGCATCTTCTTGGAATTTATACAGCCGTACGATCTTCTTTGAGGATGCTGCGCTAATGATTCCCTGATTTAATGGAAGAGACGAAAGGCTGCAGCCAACTTCGGGCTCAGCTTCATAAAGCACTCTTAGATCGATGACATAATCCTTTTTTGAAAACAATATAGACTTGAGCAATTCGTTATTGCTAGCATTGTTTTTTGAAAGCAAGGAGTTAATCTCAGCTATAGAGCGCAGAAGTTTCCCTTCTTTCGCTATAAATTCAGTGTCTTGCAAGG
>JALZGI010000411.1 GCA_030861105.1 Thermoproteota archaeon | reverse complement strand
CACCAGGTATTATTCCGCCGCCTTGCTTCTCTGCAGACTCGTTAGCAATTTCAGAGAACCAAGTGTTCAATGAATTCAATAAAACAGAATATCCAAAATTTGCTTGGTATTTGTGAGCAGCGGTAAGATCTATGGAATATACTTTGTTCCCTGAGGTAGCATGAAGTATGTATTTCGTGATTAGCCTTTCAACTGGCGCATCGTGAAAGAACTGTTCGCCATATACATCTTCAACATTGAAAACCTTGCCATTCTTCGGCTTCTTCGAATACAGTATCCCTCCTGAAACGTTCTTACTACCTATAGTCTTCCCCGCCTCGATCAGAACAGCCTGCTTCCCAAGGTTAGATAGTTGTTGGAGTGCCGCAAGCCCGGCCGACCCTCCGCCTATGACTGCAACATCATATTTTTCCAAGGTTTTTACTCCTTGATCCTCATTACCATTTTCGCCTTTTGCCCTCTTATTTCTTCTATTAGAATCGGGAGAACTTCCTCAAGACTTCCTTTAATAAAAATATCTGACTCATCTTTGATCTGAGAATTTTCATCAATATTTATCGAAATAACTACCTCTGAATCATTCATCCCCGCCAGGTGTTGAACTGCTCCGCTGATCCCTACTGCAATGTAGAGCAACGGATTTACTTTCCTACCACTGGTTCCGATGACTCTATCTGGAATAAAATACTTCGACCCGATAGCTTCGCTTACTGTAAATGGTCGTTTAGAAATGGGTAGCGTAATGCCAACCTCAGCATCCAATACCTCGGCCAATTTCAAAACAAGTTTTGTGTTCTCCTCCGGCGAGTTCTTGATGCCGCGACCAAAACTAACTAGGCATTTGTGTTTGTCGAAGTCAATTGCACTCTTTATTGCTCTTCTATCCAAAACTTTTACCCTCGATAAATCCTCCTTTGAAATATTGGGCGTATATTTGATAATAATTCCTTTTCTGCTTGGGTCTCTCTCGAGCGGAGCGAACACCCCGGGGATTATGCTGCACGCTTGTGGATGGTAATCCCTCTTTATAGCAGGATTTCTATTATCTAGGCACAAAATTGTGGTCCACAGAAATCCTGAAAAGTCTGGTCTATACATTTCTAGGGTTTTTTCGTACATGATTGGTCTTCCTTTAGTTTTGTGCTCATGTTTGATTTCAAGATCCTCTATAACGAGCTTGTTTATGTCAGATGCTAGACCGGAACCTAGCTCGGCCATAACGGTAGACGAAAGTTGCCTGCCGATATTGTCTGCAGCAAAGAACATGTACCTGGGTCTTTGAAAGTCGTCGAAGTACTCCGGACTTATTTCCTTTACCGGGTTTCTATCCCTGGCAATGTCAGATATGACCTTTGTGTCAATGAGGTTTACCGAGTTTCTAAGCTCAGTGCTCTCTGCATAAATTACAGCATCCGCACCATAAAAAAGTAGTTCTCTACAAAGATGCTGGACACCGCTCCCAAGAACTAGTGCGACAACTCTCTCATTTAGCGAGTATTTATTATTGAAATTATCAATTAACCTTCTGGCCTCCCCCAACATTTCTAAGCTCACAGGTAAGGGTTTTCCGCCCTCGTGCTCGATTATGACATAGGTGTGACGATATTTGTCTTTGTTGATTTCATTTAATCTGGTAGCAGTTTTTGCAAATTGGTCCAAATCACGTTTATCTTCAGAAACAACAACCATCTTACTCGGTCACAGTTCCATTTAGCACGTGATTTATCTTCACCGCTACCTCTTTGAGTTGACCATGGTCAGAGCCGTCAACAAATGTCGAACTCCTAGTTGGCTTGGCTCTTGGTATCTTTTCTACTTTGTACACAATTGTTGGAGATCCTGGCAACCCTACCAGCCCGGGGTCGACTCCTAACTGCTGAGCGTTTAAGACATGCAAGTGACGTTTGTAATCCTGAGTCTTTCTAGTAGCCTCTTTCCTGTGTTTCATATATGCCAACCTTTGTGCTACCGTGTCATAATTGGCCTTATACGAAGGATCTACGGTAATGAAAACGGGAAGCGAGGCCTCTACTTCTTCGATTACATCGTAAAATCCCTGCAAGGTAATCAACCTTTGGGCCCGTATCTTGCGATTCTCTATGTCAACGCTATATGATATAACATTCCCCAAGAAGGTGTAACCAAGTTTCCAGGCAGTCTGAGGACCCGTCTGGCCAGTTTCACCATCTGATGCTCGATGTCCTGAAAAGACGACATCTACTTTCTTACCCTCGTTCTGAATCATGTTTATTCCTGTCTTTAATACTTCTGCAGTGGCCAGTGTATCGGCTCCTGCAAAAATTCTATCGCTGAAAAGGTAAAGACTATCCGCATTTGATATTAATTGGGCCTGCTGCAGCGCAGAGTCTGCAATAGGGGGCCCCATAGTAGCTATGTGAACCTCCGCTCCATAATTGACTTTTGCATAAAACGCTGCCTCAGATGCGATAGCGCTATGTGGACCTAGAATATTTTTGGTTTCGGCCCTGTTAAGCGTACCATCAGAATTATAACTTACGTTACCTTCTGAAAAGTCAGGCTCCATTTTTATTATGACTGCCACTCGTAGGGAATCCATATTTAGCTTTTAACTTTCGGGGCTTTAGACTTAAATGATTTGCGCATAAATGTTATCTGTCTATACAACATGAATTTTACTGGTTAGCCACCATATCCATAGTAAGGTTTCCCTTGAACAGGATTTGACGCGGTTAGCGAAAAGTAGGCAGTATCAAAAATAGCACGCTGCAAGCCTGGTGATTTTTTGATATAGAATAAGGCACCTTTCCAAAGAATCTAGCCGAAATTAGTGCCCTCTGCAGAAGAGCTAGACGGCGACTCGGGCATAGTT
>JALZGI010000401.1 GCA_030861105.1 Thermoproteota archaeon | reverse complement strand
TTGCTGTAAGTGGTTATGGCTTCAGTGTTGATATAGATCTCGCCCCGTCGGGTTAAATACGTGAACTAAGCCAAAAGGCTATTTGCTCTCCTGCCGACTCTCTATTCCCTACCTCAACAGAAACTCCGCTGAAAACAATATGTAGTTATTTGACGATTGATATATGTTGTGAAAACATTATTCTACGATTTGCACATCAAGCATGGTGCAAAGATCGTAGATTTCCATGGATGGAAAATGCCTTTACTATATTCTGGAATTGTCGAAGAACACGTCAACACGAGACGCAACGCTAGCTTGTTTGATGTGTCACATATGGGTCGTTTTGAAGTCAGTGGTATAGAGGCTTTTGAACTTCTGCAGGTATTAATAACAAATGACCTTTCGAAACTTAGCGATGGTCGTGCATTATATTCTCCCATCTGTTGCAAAAGTGGAGGAATACTAGACGATCTAATTGTTTACAGAATTAACAGGGAAAGATTTCTTGTAATTGTTAATGCTTCTAATCGAGAAAAGGATTTTGAATGGATCTCCTCGCATTCCAAAACATCCGGGGTAATCAAGGATATAAGCGAGACCACTGCATTGTTGGCGGTTCAGGGACCTCTGGCTTTAAATGTACTTAGACGGGCATTTCCAACCCTTAATTTGGCGAGTCTAAAACCATTTGATTTCATTCAAACAAGCATTTATTCGATGGCAAACGAAGGACCAGATAAGAACATGCCAAAGCAATGTTCGGTGGCCATGGATCGAGGCAACTCAAAAGAAGAAAGAAAAAGGATACTCCAAGAAAAAGAAACTGAGCTATTAATCTCGCGCACTGGATATACAGGTGAAGACGGATTTGAGCTTTTATTTGATTCCTCCAGAACCGACATTTGGGACAGGCTCCTGGAGATAGGCTCGCCATTGAATATTAAACCAGCCGGATTAGGAGCAAGAGACACATTAAGACTGGAAGCAGGACTATTGCTTTATGGAAACGATATGGACGAAACAACCACCCCATTTGAAGTTCCTCTTGGGTGGACTGTAAAGCTTGACAAGACTGAGTTCATAGGAAGGCAAACACTTAGGAAAAAGCCAATATCTAAAAAACTCGTAGGGTTTGAGGTCTTAGAGAGGCGAATACCAAGGCATGGAAATAGCATTTTAATCGACGGAAAGTCAGTTGGCTATGTAACCAGCGGGAGCTATTCTCCCACCTTAGGGAAGTCAATTGGTCTGTGTTTTGTCCCTCCCGACACCTCGTCAGCTCAAGAAATTCAGATTGACATTGGCGGAAGGATGTACAGGGCGAAGATTGCTTCCTCTACCCGGTTTTACAAGCGAAAATAAAATATTCTTAAGATAACACCAAATCCGATAGATATTGAGCGAAGAAAAGGAGATTAAATTTTCAAAGGACCATGAATGGCTTGTATTAAAGGGAGGAATAGCAACAATGGGAATTTCAGATTTTGCCCAGAAGCAGCTAGGAGACATAGTGTCGGTGGAACTGCCTAAGGTAGGGTCGGCCTTTAAGCAAAGAGAACCGTTGGCTATTGTCGATTCGGTGAAGGCGTCATCTGATATATATTCAATTATCACGGGGGAAGTGTTAGAGGTTAATCAGAAGCTATTAGAGCACCCTGAGTTAATTAACGAGTCACCTCATGATCTGGGTTGGATTGTACGGATAAAACCTTCCAATCTAGAGGAACTCAAACTACTGATGTCAAAAGACGAATATGACTCGTTCGTTGGTGAATCAGAAAATAGGAGTCAAAAGAGACCTGAATAATGGAAAACCTAATTACAGAAAGCAAAAAAGAGCCAACAATAAGGCAAAAAGTAAGGAAAAATGAAGGAAAAATGGAGGAAACAGCGAGTAAGGTCATTTCGACCTTTAGGTCCGCATCAAAAGAATCTACTAACATTTTGGAGACTCCCATATAGAAATAGAAAAAAGAAAGAAGACAGGCAGACAGAAGTAAAAGATAGATAGGTCAAAGATGTTGCATAGTCAGATATAACGGCTAATCACGATGGACTATATTCCTACCACAGACAAAGACAAACGAGAAATGCTCAAGCGGATAGGTGTAAAATCAGTAGAAGAATTAACTCGTGGTGTGAAGCCTATCTTTCACGGTAATATCCATTTATCAAAACCTATGAGTGAACTTGAATTGGTCAACCATATGAACAGGTTATCCTTAAAAAATAAAACAACTAAATACTTCATCGGCGCGGGATCATACAATCATTATATTCCAGCAGCAGTAACTCATCTGATACAGCGTGGGGAATTTCTAACAGGTTACACCCCTTACCAGCCGGAGATGAACCAGGGAACACTTCAGGCGATGTATGAGTTTCAATCATATATTTGTCTTTTAGCCGGTATGGATATTGCGAATGGTTCTCTTTATGACGGCTCCTCCGCCCTGGCAGAGGCAGTATTGCTTTCATGTTCATATAAGGAAAAAAATTCCATTTTTATAAGGGACGGACTTAATCCTGAATACTTCAGGGTATTAAAAACCTATTGTGAAGGAGCTGATCTTAACATTACAAATGATATAAACGAAGATACTGCATGTGTCATAGCCCAGAATCCCGACTTCTATGGAAACATCGAGAATCTACAATTTATGGCTGAAAGGGCGCACAAGGCAGGAGCTTTGTTTATAGTTTGTGTCGTTGAGCCTACATCACTAGCCCTACTGAAAGCACCCGGTGACTATGGGGCAGATATAGTGGTTGGCGAAGGCCAATCATTTGGTCTCCCCATGAATTTTGGGGGACCTTGTTTGGGTTTCATTGCAGCCAAGAACTTTTTGTTAAAGAAAATGCCAGGAAGAATTTGCGGCATGACGACTGATTCAAAGGGTAATAGAGGTTTCGTGCTTACATTTCAGGCACGCGAACAACACATTCGAAGAGAAAGAGCAACGAGCAATATTACTACAAACGTTGGACTAATGGCCTTAGCCGCAACTATTTATTTGTCGCTTATGGGTAGAGACGGACTCAGAACAGTGGCTACACTATCATTTAACAGAGCACACCTACTTTGTGACGCATTGAAAAGTATAGGTCTAAAACCCCTGAGTACAAGACCTTTTTATAACGAATTCGTTATGCAGTCTCCCCCCGGTTTGACTAAAAAAATTCTCTCCAACCTTGCACAAAACGATTTCCTAGGTGGTCTTGACCTCGGTAATGA
>JALZGI010000398.1 GCA_030861105.1 Thermoproteota archaeon | reverse complement strand
CTTTAGACTCCCTTTTACCACCTACACCTACATATTGGATTATCTTTCTGCAGTTTAGCAGCTTGCATCTGGTTTTTGCCTCATCTCGGATACTTAGTCTGCAGTCGGAAATAATGATCTATTGTCTTATGGTAGAATAACAACTAAGCAGCGTTTATTCTCAGGAGATATTCCATGCAGACGTAATATCGCCATGTCTGCTTTAGACAGAACCCTGGCCATAAGTTAACTTATGCATTCTTTTCGTCTTACATGCAACCAGAGCTAAAGGCACAATATATGACTCATTAGAATTATTAGTAAAACTTTGTCTGCTTTCATAATCATCATTAGTTTGATAGCAATTATGCTAAAACACAATCCAACTAGGGCTGTAGGCCATAAATTATACACTTATTAGACTCTTACGTAGTAAGTACTATTTATTCCTGCATTTTAACTCGTAAGCTAAAAAAGTAGATATGATCCCGTTGAGTGATTTAGCTGAAATTGTGTGGGGTCTGCTTATGTAATCAGAGATAATGGAATAAGTCCTAGAGAAAGTTTCCGAAATTTTTCAACGGTGTACTATACCTGCTTGCGAAAACAAGTTTCATAGATAGTTATACTTGAGTAACATTCTGCAAAGGAGGAACATTATTTCCCTCAAAAATTTCATTTCCAATATACGTGAGTCGCGGGTGTTCCATTTTAATATGCACGATTTAGAATATGTAGTCTATATCCCACAAATAGGCTTACCCTCTATAGCCTATTACTGCGATAACTACTATGCCTGTAATGCCGCCTGTAAGCGTACCATCCATTGCGGCGTTTGGCTTGTTTATAACCATTTCCCACACCCCTTGGATATCCCACACCTCTACCCCTATCGTCCCTATTACGATTTCCATATTTACGGCCATGGTATCTGCCATCAAAGGACCTTGAGTATGTATGATATCGTTGAACCATAGGAACCTCAATACCCATTTCTTCATTGAGCTTTCTAATGGGGTGCTTTGTCTGTCTCAGTATCCTACCAAAATCATTAATTCTGTCCTGGGAGACCAATGATATGGCCTTACCTGTTGCACCAGCTCTTGCAGTTCTCCCTATCCTGTGAAAGTATATCAGTGGATCCTCAGGAATGTCATAGTTTATCACATGACCTACAGCTGGCACGTCAATACCTCGTGCAGCAATATCTGTCGCTACTAGAATGTCCTCCTCACCTTTCTTGAATCTATACATCGCATTGTCTCTTTGCTTCTGAGAGAGATCCCCATGTATTGTTATGGCTTTAAATCCCTCTTTCTTCAACTCGGAAGCAAGTCTATGCGTTCTCTGCTTTGTTGAGGCAAAAATGATTGTCTGTTTATTATCTCTCAACCTGATAAGATCACATAAATGCCTGAATTTTTCTTTTTCATACACTACTAGGTACGACTGGTCAATTGTGTCAAGACTTAATTCCTCTTCATTTAATCTAACTTCTTTAAATGATTTCATATATTCCTGGGCAAGTCTCAAAATCTCAGGAGGCATTGTAGCAGAGAATAGGCATGTTTGTCTATCTTCGTTTACATAAAACAAAATGAACTTGATGTCTTCAATGAAACCCATATCAAGCATCCTGTCTGCCTCGTCTAGGACAACAAACTTTACATTCTCTAAATCAATTGATCCCTGTTTGATATGATCTATCAGCCTCCCAGGAGTCGCAACAAGTATCTGAACTCTTCTTTTCAGCTGATCATATTGGATACCAATACTTTGGCCGCCGTAGATGGATACGGTTCTGATACGAGTGTATTTGGCAAACTTGTTAATTTCGGAAGTAACTTGTACTGCAAGTTCTCTAGTAGGTACAAGTATTAGAGCCTGTATTGGACCTCCGCGTCTTATCTTGGCCAGTATTGGCAGAGCAAAGGCTGCCGTCTTCCCGGTTCCTGTATGCGCCTGACCTATAACATCAATACCCTTCAAAATAAGGGGTATTGCTTCTCGTTGAATAGGAAAAGGATCTTCGTAGCCGTTTTCCCTGAGTGCCCTGGTCGTTTCAAAATCTATTCCTAATTCTTGAAATGTCTTCATAAATTTTCCACTTTAATTGCCGTAAGTTACAAAAGTTACGGAAGATATGAAGATCATTGTTTTCGTTCATTTATCCTCAATCTGCCGCAATCTTTTTGACTGCTCACAATATGAGTAACTCGAATATATTTATATCTACTTTAGCTATTACCTGCTGAAGACCTCGCAAGGCAAGCATTGAATATAAGAACGGAATACAAGATCAGAATATTTTAAATAACTTTTAATCAGATCCATCTTGCAGACATGATGAGCGAAGAACGTAGCCTACGTGAAAAGAAATTACGTGGATCTGGAGGGCATGTTTTTGCAAAAGTAACTGATGATGAACAAAAGAAAGGGAATCTTGGCGGTCCTGAACTATTTTTGGCAGGAATAGGCAGGTTACCGGAGGAAAGATTTTCAAAGTATTTTTGCAACAAATGCGAAAAAGAATACAAAGGCTCGCCGACGCTCAAATTTGAAAATCCTAATGAAGACCTTGGAGAAGGAGTTACTCTAACAGAAAAGGGTGAATACAAATGTGCCTCATGTGAGAACACTATAGCTCAGTACAGAAAATTCGACTCGTCATCAGTAGGTCAACAGACTCCTGTCTCTAAAAATAATGGTACTGCAAAGAGTAGCTCTGGAGACGAAGAAATTCTTTTAGAACAACAATCTCTTCAAGGGGATGAGGCATCTGAATCTCCGCTAGCCAAAGACTTTCAGACGCACAATTCTTCTTATAGTGATAGAGAACCTGTGGACGCTTCTAGAAAAACTGTTTCGCAAAAATCACAAGAAGATGCCACATTTCAGCCAGTTCAAACACTTATTGGAATGCCTGCTTATGATAGCGAGGCCAGATTGATTGGAAAAGTTCAGGAAATTGGATTAAGAAGATCAGCAATGGGAAGTGGTAGCAGAGAGA
>JALZGI010000389.1 GCA_030861105.1 Thermoproteota archaeon | reverse complement strand
TACCAATCCCACCAATTGTGCTCGGCGTGCGTCTTCTCGAAATGGTCGTGGTGCTCTCGCGTCTCAAGGAGGAGCGCTGCCAAGGTTGCAACATCCATGCCTTGTGGTCGCGTCAAGTTCCACTCGCGGCCGGGAAGCCGCGTCTGGATCTCCTGGAGCAGCCAGCCGTTACCGTCCGGATCCTCGAACGAGGCAAATGAGTAGTAGGAACGACCTTGCGGGTCGCGCCCGCCTACTCGTGGGTTCTCCACGGCGTTGTTGAAGGGACCGCCAGCATAGTGGAAAACTTCACTCACGTCGACGCCACGGGCAATCAAGTTGTCGCGGGCAGCATCAATGTCGTACGCCGCCAGGACCGGGGGATCTATCGAGCCCGGCTGGGCGGAAGTGACCCCCTTGCCGAAGATGATCGACGCCTCCGAACCGGGAGGAGTGAATTGTATAGCCCGGAAGCCCCCATTGGCGACGTCGATATCCAAGCGAAACCCCAGTTTCTCGTAGAAGCGCTTGGCCCGATCGACGTCAGAGACAGGTATGAATAAAACTTCTAGTTTTATATCCATGATCAATAATACTCCTTTCTTTATTTAATTGGTGTGGTTGTTTTCCCCGGCAATGGTAACGAATAGCCTCTTGCAGGAAAGAGGATCTATCTTGTAATTGATAACAAACGACTCCATAATATGGTAACACAATTACAAAGGCATATTACAGGTTCAACCAATAGCCAAGGAAAGAAGCCAGCTTACAGGTCAAAGAAGGGTAGGAGCCTAAGGGGAGGACGATCACGATAAAAAGAGTCAGATAAAGATGTTGATTACCGTTTATGATCCATCATTTCTATCCTGATATTAGATTCAGAAATGTCAAGAAATAATACTAAAGGTGTCCTAAACTTAAATAATGACGATACTAGTTCCTTCATTGAGTTCCGAAGAGTGCTGCAAGTATTTTGGTCGAAAGTTTGCCTACTGGAATAACTATACAGAAGGAAATGACCTAAATGACTATAGCTATTCTAGAGGGACACAGGGTATATCGGGGAGCTAAAAGTGATGGCGAGTTTCAGCGTCTAGTATGTCAACAGATTTATTTATAAGCACAATTACTTGTGATAAAAGGGACTGTGCAAACGTGGCTTGTCTTAATTCTGTTTTTTGTATTTGCAATCTGTTTTATATCGGATCCAACTCCGACTATAGCAGAAGATACAACCGACAAGACAGGCGAAAGACATCACTATCTCTATAATACCACTCCAACGGACAACAATAAAAACGATAAAAACGATCAGAAGAAGAACTCATACGTAAAACATTTCTGTCCTAAATGTAAATCACATGATTTAACTTTTGAGGGGCTCAATACATATGAAGGTAAACAAATTCAATTAATAGATTGTACTGCCTGCGGCTATGAGTGGCAGGAGACTTGGGCACTACCTAACTGGTATTGGTTAAAATCATCATCACTAAGTAACCACTGGACCTCTGAAAGATGGAACTCAGAGTGATGTCCATAAATCGCTCACTGAAGAGTAATATAATAGAACAGATAATGTTCAAGCCCCCTGCGGTTTAAACACATAATCCTATCTTTACAAAAGAAACACTAATAGAGTCTGACCATGAGGAAAAAGTCCAGCCGGATTCCAGATACCATTTAAACTCAAGACGGAATCCGTGTTATGGTTGATGGCAGATGGTTAGAGCGTTGGAATATTATCATTAGCTTGCATTATAGGATAAATATAGATAAGATTATCTGTCATGCATCAAACATTATGGATACAAGACCTGTCAATCAACGCCAACAATTCTGCAGAATATAGCTAAATATGATATTTTCGATTTACTATCGGGTCGAGTTGTGATTGCAGTTAAAATTACCTTGTTACTTCTATCGGAGGCGAACCATTTTCGAACCTAGGTTTGAATCCCGCAATTCATTTTCTGTTATATTTGCATAAGACGAAACATACCATTAGTATTGGTAATAGTAGAGACGCCTTTTTCCAATTATTAAGTTACTGACAAAATTAGTTTTAATTACACTTTGCTCTATAGGAATAACTTTTATTCCAAACTGCTCTACTTCGTAAGCCAAAGCTCATACAATCCCTCTAGAGCAAACTTTGGGCTTACATATGCAGAAGTAAGTGGAAAGCCTATTCGACCAGCTGCAGAACTTATATTTACTATTATGCCATGTCGCTTTTTTCTCATAATAGGTAGTGTTTCCTTTATGACTCATTAACTCCAAAGACATTGGTCTCAAATTGCTCTTTGAATTCTTGGATAGAAATCTCCTCTAAAG
>JALZGI010000387.1 GCA_030861105.1 Thermoproteota archaeon | reverse complement strand
CGTAAATACTTTAAAAATTATATTATCCTTATTATTTTCTCCTTCAAGGCCTTTTTTGAATGTTAGAACAATATCTGGATTATCATCTATGATTAAAATACTTTTGACAAATGGAGCTCTTTCTCTTTCTTTAAGCTCTGTATGATTTGACAATACGATGTTCTCGCTATCTGCAAGCTATATTTTATATTATATAACAATTTTATATAGGATAATAATGCCCAGATAGTGGTAATTCAGTTGCCGGTTGTGTCCATCTGGAGGATATAACCATGGTCTAGGCTAGCGAGCACATGTTTAAAGTTGGAATTTTTAAATTATCACATAAATCATCATCTTTGAGAATATTAGGACGGTGTCTTCCAAAGATTGTGTGCTACTAAAAATCAATCATATGGTAACACTGGTTTCAGCTATTATACCTACAAGTCAACTTTCACTTTTGTAATATCTGAATATGCACCATTCCATAATTTTTCGTAGTATTCTTTCATAACTCCAGATGTATTTTCATCTCTTAATAGAATACCCATGTTGAACTTCTTGGGATCAGCTTGATCAATTAGTTCTATACCCACTTCCTTTCCATCTATAATTATCATCCCAAATGGAATTTTGCATATTTTTCTATTGACGTTCTTCTCTGGATACCATGGGTTTCCGATAACGTTTATACGTTCAGCAGTATTTTTGTCCTCATTATTTAAATCTACCTTGTCAATCTTGTGCACTTTGAAATACTCTTTAACTAAGTCTATATCTGCAAGCACTTTTACATGTACACCTAACTTGCATTTCTGAAGGATTTTATTGATTATTACTTCAGGTGACACTCTCGCTGCGATTAGAATTTCATCCTTGCATAAATCTACGCATTTGAGCAATAGAGATATCATTTCTTCATAAGTCCAAATAATTTCTATCCTTTTTGAAATATCTATGGTGTCAGTAGTAGTAATGGCAGTGGTAATAGCAGTGTCAGCAATACCGGGCAATGCTACATTATTCTTTATTCCTATTAATTTTTCAAAAAAGCTCACAAGCCTATCTTCGGTAACTTTCAAATTGCTACCATTAATATTATCTACCAATTGCATTTCCTTGAAATACTTTCTATACTCTACTAGTTCTGTGATGTTTCTTTGATAGACAATCCTGCCAAAAGATGTATGTGAATATATACCCTTGAACTTTCCAATAAGTCCAGCGTCTCTTAGTTGTTTTAATGCTTTGTAATATCTTTTTCTAGATAGTTTCATACATGCCAATGTAGTAAAATTAATCCTGACACCATCCTTTGCTGCCAAAAAAAGCTTAAAATTATCAGCCCTTGAAATGACAGATAAGAGTTTCAAAGAAAAGTCAACAGCATCTGTACTCATCGTTGTAGTGCTCATTGCTCTCAATACGTTATACACAATAATATTAATAATAATTATAATAATAATAGAGTGCTTAGAAGCAGGGATGCTTTCATTTCTTAAATAATAAGGGTAGACTAAAGGAAAATGTAGCTCCTTTTCTATCTGCGTTATTTTCAGCCCATATTCTACCACCATGGGCTTCAATTATGCTTTTTGAGATAAAGAGCCCAAGTCCTGTTCCCATATTAGATTTGGTGGCAAATTTTGTAAATCTTGACATCGATCTATAATGTAAGTCCAGACCAAAGTGTTAATAGTTCATAAATATTGTTTCACGGTCGTTGTAATATCAGTTGACAGGAATAAATTATTAATAACCAAATATATTGCCAAATTTAGATGACGTCTGCATTTCTCTTCATAAACGCTGAACTTCTATTCATTGAAGATGTCATAAATAAACTTAAGCAAATACCTGAAATTGTAGCCATTTTTAAGGTACAAGGAATTTATGATATAATAGCAAGAGTTAATTCAGAGACTGAGGAGAACTTAAAAGAACTTGTTTCAGGACGTATTAGAAGTATTGATAAAATTACAGGTACTGTAACAGTTATAATCGCTAAAGAGATAGAAGGAAGGAAGTAATAGTAGAGGATAAATAATAATACTAACTGGAATTAAAGGCCCCTTCACTTCTACCAGGCTCCTGCCCACTAATTCATTGATTGATTGATTAACTTTACAATCAAAACAAGTATTTTATATCAGTCCTCTGTAGCCATTGCCGTATAAATATTTGACAGAAAAAGTCCACAGGCCAACAGGAGTTACAATCATTGCTATCCTTACTATAATCATCGGAATTATTGCAATATTTGGTGGTATATCTATAGTTGTAATTGGAGCGTTCTTGTCTGCTGCTCCTATTAGCTTGACTGAGAGTAATAATACAACAATTACAGATAATGTGTCTCCTCAGGTGGTACAATTCTTTGGTATAATAGCTGCTGTAGTAGGTTCCATATTGTTAGCGATAGGAATTGGATATATTGTCATGTCTTATGGATTGTTAAGAGCTAAGGGATGGGCATGGACTATAACGATAATACTGGTAATTATAGGCATAGGAATTCAAGTACTATCTGCAGTTACAGGTCCTGTATTTAATGCATCTTTTGTCAGAACTAGTGATGTTGATGCAACCAATTCTCTTATCTCAGGAATTGTCGGTTCAGTAATAGGCATAGCAATCAGTATCTTAATACTATATTATCTTTATAGACCAAATGTTAAATCATATTTTGGAAAAATGCAATAGTCGAAGCAGCTATCTTAACTCTTGATATAAGACATTATGTATCAGATAAGACCAAAACCCTGTAGTTTCATGACGTCTTGAATATATATTTGAGCAATCCTTGATCTGAAACACTCATACTGACAATACAAGAAAACCGCAGGAGACTCAATAAGAGGAGATCAAAAATAGATAATATTTTGTTCTCTATTGCGGATTTAATTCAACTATCAACCCCGTGCTCCATCCATATTTCTCGTTCATCAAACGAGATACATTTGAAATTAATTCTAACTCCCTGTCGTCAATCAGCCTCGCATATCCTTCGAAACTTTTATTGTCCACAGTGAATGAAATGTTGGAATTGTGCAAAATATTTTGAACCCAATGAGCGCGTTTTTTGCGTTCTGAAACAACATAGTATTTTTGTCATACTCAACAAACCAAATTTCTATCCTATGACGTTTGCTGTTTTCCATCCAATACTATCAAGATAAAGGAATTGCGGACGCTGTGTTGGTGATTGAGTAATACCCAATATCAAAATATATTATGATGTTTCCTAAATCCATATCCATAGGTCTGAGATCTGCAATGCCGAAAAATATCTTAGTACTAATAGCAATTATAGCAGCAGTAGCAATAATACTATCAGTTTTTTCCTATCAATATTCAACTTCAACAGCTGGCAAAATTGTTGATATTGCTACACATGAGATCAGATCTAATGCTATGATACAGGCGCATGATTTTGCTCAGATATTAGCAAATCGTCTAGAATCTGTAACGCCTCTTTTAGAAACATTAGCCGAGGCTCCCTCAATGCAAAATAATGAATTTGAAAGATCTCAGATGATAATAAGTCAGCGACAAAACTCTACTGCTGACCTGACAGATTTCTATATGTGGCTTGACCAAGACGGAAAGATAATATGGATTAGCAATATGAACTCCACGACCTATCAACAATACAAGGGCTTTGATCTAAGCTACAGACCTTACTTTACTGTACCCAAAGACACTCATATACCGTATTACAGCAGTACCATAGATTCAAATGATAGAATATTGTATGAGCTTAAAGATATAATTGTAGAGAGTGATAGAGCGAGGGTATCACAAGTTATATCTAATCTTCTATCAAATGCCGCTAAATTCACTAAGGAAGGAGATATTTCTATAACTTCTGATAGGGAAGATGGAAATGTTACAATAAGGATAAAAGACACAGGCACGGGAGTAGATTCAAATATTTTTCCAAGATTATTCAACAAGTTTGCTACTAAATCTGATACAGGAACAGGACTTGGGCTTTTTATATCAAAAAGTATTATTGAAGCTCATGGTGGCAAGATATGGGCTGAGAATAACTCCAATGGAAGAGGAGCTACTTTTAGCTTTACAATCCCATTGTCTTAGTTGAAATGGAATGTCTTATGAAAGATCTAGCTGCTAACGAGGCCTCTGTCCCCAGTTCTTTTATGAATTGTTATATGCTGGTCTAGTCAAAGATGCTAGAGCCAACTTTACACGATCTATAAAATCATCCATTGAAATAGGTTTTTGCATGAAACATTCCTCTTCCTTTAACTCTGGAAATTGTTTAGCATAATACTCTTCTGAAGCAGTTATGAAACATACTCTAACCTTTTTATCTATTTTTCTTATTTCCTGATAAAGTTTAACTCCATCTATTTTTGGCATTTTAATGTCTAAAACTACAAGGTCGTAGATGCCAGACTTGAAGTTCTGCAATGCATCTTGGGGTTTGTCATATGCATCAGTATCAAATCCACGCTCTTCTAACATTTTTTTGAATGTCAAACAGGCATCTGAATCGTCATCTACAAGGAGTATTTTATTCTTGACCTTCTTGTCTCTATTTTTGAGAGTATTATTATTGTCATTATTGTCGATACTATCATTGCTATCGTTATGACAATACGTCACTGTATACGCACTATAAATGTGCTAAAAATATATTTAAGATCAATATTTAAGTAACCTGAATTCTCATAAGTGAATGCTACATGGTTAATAAGTAACGTACAGCTGAATTATTGTTATCCTGGCAAATAGCAGATGTTTTACATATTGATTACCCATGAACAAGAAAAAATAACAACATAGAAAAGGAATACAGCTCTTCTTTAAATTAAATGACAGTTTCTGGAGGAATTATTACGTCAGATCCAGAACCTGCCCCAGATGATTCTATAAATGTGAGACAGGGAGAAGACAAGCCACTATTATCGTCGTCATCAGCTCCAGAGACAAAATCTGCAGGGAATAGACTCACATCTTCTGCAGTATTTCCTACCACTGAATAATGCGATTGCCTACCACAATTGTGGAATATACTCTGACATATATTTCGACAAACTAGCAATGAATATCTGCAGTTTTTTTTCAATTAGGAGACCAAAGTTAGTCCTCCATCAACATAGATTGTTGTTCCTGCAATATAGCTTGCATCCTCAGATGCTAAAAATAAAGCGACTTTTGCTATTTCCTCTGGTTGTCCTATTCTATGTACTGGGATTTTTTGTTCCTTTTTCTCTTTCTTTTGTTGATCCTCTAACACTTCTTTATTCATATCAGTTGCTATAGCCCCTGGTGCAATGCCATTGACTCTTATTCCCTTATCAGCCAGCTCTAAAGCTACAGTTTTGGTCAACATTTCCATGCCCCCCTTAGAAGCTGAATAGGGAGCCGATTCAGGCTGAGGTGTCTGCTCATGTACTGAAGAAATATTGATAATTGAATAATTGTTAACTTTACCCTGTACATTACTTCTATTTTTCATCATATTTTTTACTGCTTCTCTTGTACACAAAAATGCACCTTTTAGATTTACATCAATAACTTCATCCCAATCTTTTTCTGTTATCTCGTGTATTTTCTTTGATTCTCCACTTATACCAGCGTTGTTAACGAGGACATCTAGCCTTCCAAACTGTTTAACAGCATTCTCTATCAGAGATATGCAAACAGGCTCCTGTGATATATCACCAGCTATAGGGACAACCTTTCCGCCACCTTTAATGGATTGCGAAATGTCTTCAGCAGCCATTTTTAGCTCTTCTTCATTTCTAGCATTTATTACCGCAGAATATCCCGCCTTTGCAAATTCCATGGCTATTGCTTTTCCAATCCCTTTGCTAGAACCTGTGACTACTACCACCTTACCGCCGTTATTGATGTTTCTTTCGTCGTTCATAATGCCATTAGGCCCACCATATTTAATTAGCCTTTAATTTCCTGTTAAGGCATAATGAAAACCAATAATCGAATTTCTCCAATGGTATTCTTAGTTATTTTATATTTTGTTTTTTGGCATCTAACGCTAAATCAGGATCTAACTGCAAGAGTCCAAGGAGGTTGTAGGGAATATTCTTTTGGCCACTGGATTTCAATTTCTCGCCATGAAATACCTGAATCAGTCGAGATAAATAAACCGCGGTTGTTAGCAGCATAAAATTCCCCCTTATCTTTTGTATTTGCGGCAAGTAGCGTGATTGTTGTTCCACTTGGTTCGGGGAGACCCTTTGAAACAGCCTCCCACCTTTTACCATCCTCATCTCTTCTATATACAAATGTCTCAGCACTTTTAACAGAATAAGCGCTACCTGGGCCCATAGATGCTGATACAATCACATTTTGGTGATCGCCTGAATCAACAGCAAGTCCAAATAGGTAACTATGTTTCAAGCCTTCCATTGGTCTACTCCAAGATTCCCCGTAGTCAAAGCTTTCAAAATATCCATCACCAGCTGAGGAATAAAGTCTTCTAGGTGCCTTTGGATGTGTAGCTAGAGTATGAGTATCATATGGACCTTGCTCGACTCGGTCTATCCACGTTCTTCCACCATCATGGCTTAGCACAAGAGCTCCAGCTTCTATGGCAACAAAAACATAGTCTGGCTTATTTGCATCAGATTCAATCCAGCGAACATGATGAGTCCACGGCCTTGGAGGAAAGCTCCATGATGTTGATGATGGTAAATTGTTTAAGGCCTCCATTTTTTCCCAAGAGTCACCACCATCAT
Organism: Thermoproteota archaeon; assembly: GCA_030861105.1. Taxonomy (GTDB): domain Archaea; phylum Thermoproteota; class Nitrososphaeria; order Nitrososphaerales; family Nitrososphaeraceae; genus TH5893. Next base: position 1,294 of record JALZGI010000387.1, on the reverse strand, counting down.
CTGATGAATAAAATGCACTTGGCTCAGTTCCAATATATACCCTATTGAAATTATTCCTGCGAACCAGAGGACTCACCGATAGAGATGTTACATTTTGACTAGAGATAGCATTTTTTCCAATTCTGTTCCAAGTCTGCCCATTGTCATCAGTTTTCCATACACCATCACCAAAAGTTCCACAATATGCTCGACTTGGATTTTGAGGATCGAATGCTACTATTTGGGGATCAGTTCCTTTTAAGCATTCATAAATCTTATCTTTGTTAGATGAATCTAAAACAAGAAGGGAATCTTGAATTCCTATCATAAGTGTCGCCATACTCTTCTTTACCCAAGACGCGTCTTATATCTTGAATCCTTTGATTTGAGGCAATCACATTGTATATGATAGCCTTTAGATCGTAAGCTGTAAATGTGATTTGAGGGTCACTGAACCATTTCTCTACGAATCTAACTAAATCACTCATCAATCACATCCATCAAGTGTGAATAAAGGTTTGTCAAGCAACCTGAGTTAGTTGATACAAAAGAAATTTCAGACAACAAGATGGAAATAGTCCCACATCAAGAGGCCTGAATTTATCTGTCTTAAGTCTAGTTCATTAAGCAGCAATGAGATAACCTATTATAGGTCAATATGAATGAGGATTATGGTCCTGCAGAAGTTTATCGAATATCTGCGGTCACTTTATTAATCAAAAATATGGAGAGGTCGTGCAGCTTTTACTCCCGAATCCCAGGGTTCAGGTTAGTGTATGGAGGCTCGTCGAAAGATACTTTTACTACATTTGAAATGGGTACAGAAATCTCTAAGATGTGTCTAAACTTAGAATTAAATGCAATCACAAACGAACATTACAGAAAGGATTTTGGAAGAATTATTTTTCATACAGAAGATGTTGATGAGCTATATTCATACATGAAAAGTAACCATAATATCTCAAATATAGTGTCCTTTGAAAATGAGCCATCAGATGCTCCATGGGGTGAAAGATATTTTCATATACGTGAACCTGATGGATATCAGCTTTCATTTGCAACACCAATAATAAAACGGAAGAACAAAAGTCTTAGAGTTGATCAAATAGGAGGCAGAGAGCTAGAAGAGGGACAGACTTTCCAGTATTAATCTCTAGCATTAACAACAAAATTTTAGGTGTGTTTACCATTATTACTTGATTGAATAGCTGCACCAACATGAGCTAAAAGAGATGTCGCTTAAACCATTTTTATAACTAGTTTAACATACATCCTACCCTAAATGCATTCGGAAATACAAAGCATAGCACCATAT
>JALZGI010000377.1 GCA_030861105.1 Thermoproteota archaeon | reverse complement strand
CTATTGACGAACGTCAATTCGCCGTCCTCTGTATAGGTTTTGCAATCAGTCTGTGTTGACTCCTTAAAACCATCACAATGCAAATACATCAGAGGATCATTAGCAGTTTTGGCCAGATCATAATGTTGTGACACAGTTTCAATTACAGCCTTATCTGCTGATCCTTCATTTTTAGGATATGAGAAGTAATTGATATCTTTAATACCATTATCTATAAGACACTGCTTTGATCCAGAAACTTCAAACCTCATTTCTTCTGGTGGCATTTCAGTCAAAGACCTGTGAGTTATACTATGAGAACCAATATCATGTCCCTCGTCCTCTAACGTATTGATTTCTTCCCAACTCATATGATCTGGCTTTCTTACATCTTCACAAATTATTGAGAAAGAAGCCTTGTATCCATATGTGTCTAGGATGGGTTTAGCATTTGTATATTGGCTCTTCCATCCGTCGTCAAACGTTAATACCACAAATTTATTATTTCTATTGCTGCTGAAAGTGTTACTACTGTCATCACCTAAAGATTCGATACCATCTATAATACTACTAGATCCTGTAGATGGCGACCAAATAGCAATTACTAAATTTATAGTAAGGACAGTCAGGATCAAAACTCTGGTATTTTTTAATGCAGTCAGAACTCTATCGGTATCGGGAATACAAAATAGTATTAAAGGCATGATTAACTATGTTACCTTATTTGATGGACGTTGGATTTATTCACGGAGCAATAGAGAAATCAAAACTGGGGCGATGGAAAGGATAGCTCATACTTGGCTCTATCCCTGGTATGCTTTTGTCTCTCAAGAGACTTATCACATACGTCTATCCTCTATTACTGTATACTGTTGACCATTAAAATATTTTAATATTAGAGACAGGAGGTTAGCAAAAACAAAAAACCTTTTACCTTAATAAGTAGTGACAACTAGTCAAGGGAAAAGAAGGAAGAAAGAAAGAAGAACGTAAAAATTCACATGCAAACAACCTAGTTCGAATATTAGCCTGTCATGGAAGGTATCGGGGCAGGCGCAGCAAAAGTGTCAGGAGATGTTAGCCCTGTGATGTTTATACTATTATATTTTGATACAGGCGCTAAACTGGCGTCAAAACAGGATATTTTAGCTGTTAGTTCATTTACTCCGTCGGTAATTACCTGATATTCTGGTGTATATGTAAAAGTCCACATAGAGTAATCGTTCATTCCTCCCTGACCTGATGCTGTAGCATTTTGCATTGGTGTCATATCATTTACATCAGCATATACTTGACAGTTGCTTTTGGCATCATCTGAAGATGTCCCCTCTATTGTCAGTTTGCCTACTGGAACTCGTTGACCATCTTGAGGTGAGGTAATTTCTACAGAAGGTAATGTGTAATTATTGCCGCTAGAAGAAGATAATGGAGGGCTAATAGATAACGAAGAAGAGGGTGATGGTGGTATAATGACTTGCAATAACCCGAAGCTAAACAGACCTACTAAGATTATTTTAGCCATAAGCCTTACATCAGATAATATTTTCATAATACCTTACTTAATCTGACGATCGATATAATAAAGTGGGTCAAATATAGTAATGTTAGTGTTAAGATTTAGTTACGAATGATAAGCTTACAATTAAGAACCAAGAATCAAAATCTCATATGAGGATACCATGCATAGAACACCAGGATAATATATTCTATAAAAGCAGGGAATTACAAGTTAAAACAAGAGAAGGTTAAGAAGTGCGAATTAGTCCTTTTACTTTTTGCTTGAACTCTGGAGTGATATCTTCTTCTTTCATCCCATGGTCCTTCATGGCATGTTCAGCACCACGTTTCATAACCTCGTCCTCTGTCTCACCTTTTACAATATAGTCACAATCAAACCCTGCTTCACGACATGTAATTGTTTTCATATCTGAATTTGATACTGTTGTATATATTAAGCATGAGTTTGATAGAAATAAGTCAAACCTCCGAATTAATGGCAACATTTCCTACACGCATACACCAAGACAAATGGTAATAGACGAGTCATGAAGGAGTTAACCTCTTCCCGGAATGCTTTTGTCTCTCACAGAGAGACTTATCACATACATCTATCCTCTATTACTGAGTATTATTGATCACAAGAATATTTGAATATTGGAAACAGGGAGTTAGCAAAACAAAAAACCTTTTTCCAACTTATTAAATCTAATCCCTACTATTAGTTTCAACATTGTGCCAAGAGGCGAGAGAATAAAATGTGATAAATATGGTTCCATTATAGAGGTCCCATTATAGAGGGTGGACGCAGAAAATTAAACCAACATAAAAAGAACGTCACTCTTATTGACCCGTATCATTACCAAGGAGGAAACCGCAGGAGACTCAACTTGATGATTGATGTCGTAAACCATAGTCG
>JALZGI010000369.1 GCA_030861105.1 Thermoproteota archaeon | reverse complement strand
AGCCTGAAATTGGTAAAACACGAGATTGTACAAACTGCAAATAATATGATTATAGTAGCGGCGTAACCAACAAGGCGCATCAACGTAATGATCAACGGAAACATTGCGTAGAACTGCATCTCTAATCCTATACTCCAGTCTGGCAATGGAGTACGGAAGCTGTATAAGGGTAATAAACCGAAGAAGAAACTAATATGCACGATGATATTTGTAATGCTTTGATCAATATAGCGCTCAAGAGGAGTCCTAGTATTAGGAAAAAAATAGATATATACTCGCGCCAATCTCCAATCCAAGGCCCAAGGCCTATAGCAATTACTAGCATCACATAGTAGACGGGAGCAATACGGAAGACTCGTCGGATCCAGAAATTTACCCATGTGCCCATACTGTACCACGGCTCATGATCTTCTTTGATTAAGTAATTGTGTGTTATTAGAATGCCTGATAGCACCATGAAAAGATCAACAGCGAGCTCACCCTTAGATAAGATGGGTATGTAGGAGCCAGTTAGCAACATAATATGGGAAATAAATACCCATAAGGCTGCAACACCACGTAAACCGTCTAAAAATGGTAAATGTCGATCAACTTCTGTAATACTATTCTCATTTTTAATATCATGCATATGAAGTTTATTATTTATTTTTAAAGATCTGTAATAGTCAATCAGTATACAGCTAACTTTTGATGGGAGAAAAGGTATCAAAATTAATTAATCACGCGTTTATTTATCTCTCTTTCCAGCAAGGCTACGAAAGTTACATTAGGTAAATTTGCCAGACTGTATTCGTATAGCCCTCGAATTTTGTGATATGGACCCTCGAAGAGAACAGTTGTTTTCCCAGCCATTGCGGCGAGAATCCCAACATGGGCCCGAGTTGTAAACACCACAGCTGCATCTTGAATCGCGGCGCAGAAATTTTGAAAGGTACCATAATTGGGTGCACTTATATCTCGCACAAATTTAGGGAACTTCATAAAATCAGTGAAGTTTCTAGCAAGTATAGATTCACATTGTTGTCGAAAAGGTGTGTTATTATGTGCCCGGTATAATCTTAACAATGGATAAAGCGTTTTCTTAATCCCTATTGGAATCACTTTATTAGCCAAGCGTCGTACAGGATTGATCTGCATTGTATTAAACCCAACATTTATATGCTCTTGATCAATACGTTCTACAATTAGTACATGTCGTGGAGTACCGCTTGCTATTTCTTTAACCAGATCACTGTCTGCCAAATGGAAGGCCATATCATGGTCAAGATGTATTTCGCAACAGGATGGCAACTTATGTTCCTGGAGCAGATGGTTATAGCTATAAGCTTCTCGGCAAAAGATTGTTATCAATGCTTGACGGCCATTAATATCATTAGTAAATGAGTGGTCCTTATCATCATTAGCTAGATGAGCAAAAGGTGTTGTCGGGTAATAATATGTACCGGGCAGAAAGCATATCGGAATATCCGGCCAAGAGCGACAAAGCTTGCGTAGAAGTCTGGCCCCTGTACTGTACTTCTCATGCATGTATCCACCACCGCCGATAACGATTAGATCTGCATTAGCTGCATTATCGACAAATGTCAAATTTAATTTGGAAAAAATTATATTTTCCCCTAGCCTCATTAGGCGGTCACCATGATTACCCACCTCAATACCATGTTCATTAACTAGGCCAGAATAATAAATCTTGCTATTACGATAATCTCTTAAAAATTCGAGTACAGTCATATTTTGTGCTATAAGAATTGATATTACTTATTAATATAGTTAAATGCTTAGTAACTCGTTAAGCTCTAATAAACTTCACCCGGTTTACGATATGCTCTAATAGCTGTTAGAAGCATCTGGTACTGTGGACGCAAGATAAGGCAAGCTATAATTCCGTATATACAGATGAATAGAAAAATCGTGACAATCGGCTCAATCCAAAGATCAGAAATTGCTAATAACCTGTCTACTATAATATTAGCGATGACACCGCCTCCGGAAGATATGAGAAGAACAGGCGAAACCGATTTCATCACCTCCATCAATGATATTCCTGCTACGTGATGTGTGAGTGATAGCTGCAAGGTGCTAAAG
>JALZGI010000353.1 GCA_030861105.1 Thermoproteota archaeon | reverse complement strand
CGTATAGGTCTTTTCATAATTCTAGTACTAGGAGAGTCCGTTCTAGAAGTTGTGGCAGGAGTCCAAAACAGGGAATTCGATATTTATTCAATGTTGATATTGGGTTTGGGTCTTAGCATACCTTTTAGTTTGTGGTAGCTGTACTTTGATAGTGTAGATGGTGCACCTATTCGTGCTCTACGAGAAAAAGGCAGGATTGGCGTGTACTCACTTTGGCTATTTGGACATTTTCCCCTTGTTGTTGCAATCACATCGGCTGGGGTTGGATTAGGATATATTATATCAAAAGCACATGGGTTAGCTTTATCATACCCTGAACAGTGGCTTATTTGCGGCAGCGTTGCATTGTCTCTGAGTGCTCAAGGGTATTACACCTCTCATCTGCTTATTCTTACTTGTATACTGGCTCTACTCAGGATTATCGCGCCAGTATAAGATGGGCAACATATAGAATTATTTCAGCGGGTATGATTCTTCTAATTCCTATTTTGCTTATCCCGTTGTCACCATTTTTGCTTGTCTGTATTTTGGCTGCCATGTGTACTGCACAAATAGTTATAGATCTAAAACAGCATCCCTATCATCGTCGGCGTCAAGTCTTGAAATGATTTTTATATGCAGTCACAGTCACTATTTCACAAGAAAAACTACTTTCTCATATCGATGTATATGCAGCAGACTGCGAAGCTGAACAGGAAGCAGAACCAATGCCATCACTGGATACAACCTTACATCCACCACCAGTTGAAAGCATGGCTATGATATTGGCGCTATCATGTCTGCATTTGGTACTTCGACCGTAGTTACCCAGAATCATGACATGGCAACCATAACAATGACTTTCTAATTGGTTAGTGAAACAGCATGAAATAGCTTGGGTGATAGGGTACATTTAGAATGAAAATTGTGATTGTGAACAAGATTATTTTCATTCATGCTACCCTAGCTACAAGTCAACGTTTTGACCAGCTACCAGGAAAATTCAATGTCGAAAGATCATCGGTATAACCAAAACTGTTCAAAACTCAGTCTAAGCATGCTTTTCAATTGAAACATTGCTCATAATTCTCCCTGTTGTCACTATACCGATAATGGAATTATCGTGAACAACAGGCAAGCGATTAATCTTATACTTGTTGAGCATCGCCATGGCTTCCTCAACAGATTTATCCGCATCTATAGTAATAATGGGTGCACTCATTATATCCTTCAACTTAAGCTTGAATGGTCCTCGGTTTTGAGCTACGACTCTGAAAATAATGTCTCTTTCCGTGATAATTCCGACCGGGATTCTCTGACCAGTGCTGGCATTATGATGAGTGATCACTATAGTACATCGTTCTTGTGTGTACATTGCTTTTGCAGCTTCAGCTACAAGAGTATTTTCATCCAAAGTTACAAAAACTGTATCGACTATATCTCTAACTCTGTCATGTCTCAGTGCAACCAATATGAAATGCTCAGCCAAAAGGTATTGTTGTAAGCATTGGATATGAAGTTTATGATCAACTGCGCAGAGGTCTGAAGCCTGCGCGAACCTCTTCTGAAAAGAGTTGCGGCTGTTCCTAGGCTGCAAAGTGTCCGCCTTTGTCGAGCTTGTTCTTACTTCTAATAAATGACGGATCTAACTTGATAGAAAATCCTAAGTTAATTGTTTGTTTCTCAAATCCCGACTAATAAGCAAGGTAAACTAACATCAACGGGTTTCACATGTGTCATTTTTCGGTATCAACAATGAAATCCAATGAATTATGATTTAAATCAAACTCTACTTTTTTTAATCCAAATTCTTCAAATAAAAATCTATATAGTTCTGACAAATAAAGAGACCAATTCTTCCCCACATCATGTTGTATTACATACGAATGTCTGGTATAATTAACTTCATGTCTATATGGGTAGCCTGATATCTTAATCCATGTTTCAATCACATCTAAAGCCGATTCAATATTGTATTCATTTCTTAGAAGCAGTACAAAGTCTTTGGTTTCATTCTTCGCTATATATTCTGCAATGGAAGATATCTTTCTCTGAGAGTTTGTTTATGAGGCTACTTAGCAATCCCCTCCTTACAGCAATAAATCCAGCCTTTGCTGCATTAGAATGCCAATCAATATGTCTTCTTATGATATGACCTACTAATGTATTGACACTGATATCTTTTTGATTTGCTTCATGATGTAGTTTATTTAAAATAGTCCTATCTAATCTAAAGGTGATACTTTCACTTTGATGTTGCTGCTGCTTTGCCCCTTTCTTTTCAATAATATTTGTCACGATAGAGCCAAATATGATATAAACAGCAAAATAAATAATTATTTCTCGTTATTTGTTATTGTATTGTGGAACAGACGTAACGATAGTTGGTAGAAGAACAACAACAAAATAACTACAAAACAAGTATATCCTCAGCTCGGGATAAATCTTAGAAATTGCTTATCTGTGGTATGAAAAAGGAAAACTACTTACAATGTATAAATGTTGGTGGCAGCCGAAGAATGGCTGACTACTATTAATAGGTTTTGATA
>JALZGI010000345.1 GCA_030861105.1 Thermoproteota archaeon | reverse complement strand
AAATGTAATAACAGTGGCTTTAGCACCTGTACTCAAAACCCAGTGCGTTGACTGTCGGGCCTAGGACATAATAATCAAAAGCAGAAACAAATTGGGAGACTGATAGCCTAGTCCCCCTCCATTTTCTTTTTTATTTTATTTTATGAGTCGAAGATGAAGAAAGGATAATAATTATCATTCATAAATATCTCATTTATCCTCTATCCTAAGAATGTAGTCATAGTTTACCTAGCCGATATATACTTGTACAAATATTAGTTATTACGATTGCTAGAGTGCTAGAGTGCTAGATATGTTTACTGCGGTATGATATATAGAGGCATTTAGCCAAAGAAGCCTACCACCTGTCAATGACTCGAAAACCTGACTATCTTTTCAAACACTATCCGATTTTGTTAATCTTGGTCAAAGCATTCATCTAGACTGGGTTCCCATTGGTTTGTCGTAACATATGTCAGAGGATATATCCACAATTACAGTAGGCCATCGCATTATTCAGTCAGTAAAAAATACTGCAGACGATGTGAGTGCTACTTTATTACTCCAAAAGTGTTTTGTGAATGTTGTGGAATGCAGCTAAGAGCTAATCCACACTGTGGAAGGGCGTATAGGAAAGGGTCAGAGCTAAGAGAGAACCTTACTTAAATATAACACTATAGTAACCAGGAGTATGAAAAAGAACTCAATTCTTATTCCAGCGGGGGCTCTTTTCTTCTTGACTTGGATATTGTCAGGCGTCTTGACTTCAGCTGGTCCGGTGTATGGACAGAATATCAATCAAACGACAGCCGCAACTATTGACCAGCTAGCATCAAATTTGACTCAGGCAAGAGAGTCTGTTGCGAGCGGGAATGCCACTGCGACTACGGCACAGCTAACAGCCATAATAGGAGAGCTATCTGATGTCATAGGCACAGTAACAAGCGACCAAAATGCTGCGACTACAGATGAGCATACTCATTTCTTTGTCCATAAGGGGCATACACATAGCGTGACTCACCAGCATCCACATAATCCGAGCCATCATCATGATTGGTTCGAAAGGCACCACGAATTCAATCCGAGCGACTGCAAGCCAGGCCTGATGTGTTAGTAAAACACAGCTATCCTAACTTTATTTTTCTTTTACATGTATTTGGACTTGAAGAATTCATGCCTGCAATATGCATAACAATCAACTCTTTGGCCTTTTCTACTTGTGTAAGATGTATGGCATAGTGTAACGCTTTGATGGATAAAGGCGTCCTGTTCTATTGGAACAAGTATTCTTTTAATAGAGGGTATACCTTGGACGTTAACATTGTCATAGCGATTCAAATCTATCTTTTTATATATTCAAACTAATAATTAAGCAGCAAGTAAAGCATTTGAGTTAAAATGGATCAAGATGAGTTATAAATCTTACACTTTTTGTTACAAATCTAATAAACTTCGGAGATTTCTATAATTTGCATGTGAGATACTACTATGGAATACAAGAATGTTAATGCATTTTAAGATATCATTAATGCTTCTCACCAAGTTTTATTTTGCTATAGGCTTTACTGTAAGTAGCTTGCTTCTAACTCTGGGAACACTCGTTTCCTAAATCTAATATGGAATTGATATAATTTGTAAACGTATCAGTTTATTATTATGTATATGTAATTAAACCTATGAGCAATATTTTAGAGCGCATACAAAAACAATTACTGAGTTGGCCATATGTTACTGCTGAATCACATAAGTTTGGAGGTATTGAATTTCATCTAAATAAAAGGGAAATGGGACATATACATGGCGATCGTTTGGTTGATTTACCCTTCCCGATGAACACTAGAAATGAACTTGTTAATTCCGGACGTGCATTGCCTCATCATGTGTTACCCCAATCTGGCTGGGTTAGTTACTGGATAAATAAAGGTGAGGAAGATGTGCCAGCAGTTATTGAACTATTTAAAATGAGATATGAACAGTTAAAACCAAGATCACAGCCAACCAAATAGTTGTAAACCAGTGGGACATCAAATGACCTTGTCAACAAACAAGGAAATTATTGAATCATTTGTAGAAGATATTTTTAATAAACACGACGTCTTAGCCTTTGAAAAATATTTCGTCAAGGATTCTGCCACAGGAAGTGAAGGTTTCAACAATTCTTAAGCGCTCTATTCAGGGCTTTTCCCGATATACAGACAGGAATAGACCATATAGTAACAGAAAATGACCCTGTAGCGGTATTTCTTAATGGAAGTGGAACATATACAGGAGAATTTTGTGGAAAGTCACCAACCAACAAAAGAGTGAACATAAGACCCGCAGATCTCTATAGGATAGAAAATGGAAAAATTTTAGAACATTGGAATATAGTAGATCAGTTAAATTTGCTTCATCAGACTGGCATGACACTTCATAATTGCCCATTTGGTAATCAATTATATATCTATAATAAGAAGACCTTTTTGGAATAGATTTCTGATTTGGCTAAAGAAGAACTCGTCTGTATATTATGGAAACCGCAGGAGTAGTTTTGCATTATTGGAATATAGTCGTCTGCGAAATTGCAGACTATCACTTTGCACTTTCGTTAGTCTCCCATATTCCAAAAGCATTATTCTCCGTATCAATACAGACTGCTAAATAACCCATTCCTGGAACGGCCATTTTAGGAACATGGACTTTACCTCCTAACTGCTTAACTTTTGAAGAATATTCCTCTACTGATTTTACGTCTATATAATTAATAATCGGCTGTTGTGGGCCTTGTCTTTTCATCATTCCCCCGCCTAACGCTTTGTTTCCTTTCTCATCTGTTGTATTTATTGTCCAGTAATCCATACCAACACTATCTGACCCAGACCATTTTTCAATTTTCCAACCAAACAAATCACTGTAGAATTTCTTTGACCTTTCAACATCATCTGCGGGTACTTCAAAATGAACTATTGTTGGCATCTTGTTGTTTAGACCTCAACACGTTTTAACTCACCCATGATAGTAGATCCTGGTGTGATAAGATCCATACATTGTTTGTAAAGTCGTGTCATATTTTCATCTTTTCCACATATTGCCATAAATTCGTCTCGCTCCCTACAATCTCTGTAGTGCACTTGTTCCACCCAAATCTCCTCGTCTTGGTTAGCCGACATGGTTTTGGCTATATTTGTCCATTCCATCATATTCTCTGTTCCATTGAGTTGGAAGACCTCATAGCGCAGACCGCCATTTCTTCTAAATGCATCAATAAATTTCCTCTCCAACTGTAGCATCGCTTGGTGGTTCTTTTTTGGAAGTCGGTAAAGGAACTGCTGGACTATACTTCCAATCTCCTTCTCATTTTTTATTTCTACTTCACTTGATTTACTCATCGAGAAAATATCTTATCTCCAGTTTATAAGTATCTAAGGGAAAGAAAGTATAGTTAAAAAGATGTCAATCTGCGGTAAGGTAAGGTAAGGTAGGAACTGCCAATTATACAAAATTTAGTAGCATTTTGAAAAGACATGAACTTCTCAGATAAATTGGATTTTTAATATGTTTTGGCTTATAGTCTTTACCAATCTATGATACTCACGCTAATCATTATCTTTAGGATACTGCTATCTTCTCAAGAAATTAAAGAAGATAGAGCACCATAAGAGTCAAAAACAACTCACAAAGTAGACTAAGGTTACAATAAAGTATTATTGTCTATCATGTATTAAGTCCATCCAAGAGAATTTTAGTAAAAGTCAAAATTGACCAAAAGAGTCACTATAGTCTATGCATAGGTTAAGGAACCATATTGAAACAAATTGCTACTAAAAAAGTGTTCACATGGAATAATAAAGACCATTTTGCATTTTGCTTGTTTATTAGATATTTACAATTCCTAATCAATCTATTATTGATTCGCAAAGTAGAAATACTTGCTGATTTGATAGCATCAATCACTTTTTTAGTGTGAGATCTTTATGAGAAATACTATACATATTACTACCTGTTATACTATGATCCAGAAACCGTTAACACAAGAACCGGAGATAAGATCAGAGGAGAGTAAAATAGGTAATGAGGAGCACGAGAGGTAATCCTAGCCGCCGTCAAGAAATAACACTGGAGGTTGTCATCGTTGAGCAAATTTTGCAGACATGTATTTCCCAGGCGTCCCGAAGCGAACTTAGGTATATATTATCAGAGATGTGGCCTTCGATATCGATTTATGGATTAGGAAAGTATTTATTTTATCTAATTGAATTTGACCTTATAACATACAATGGGAAAAACCAAGTTTTTGTTTTAACAGAGATAGGACTGGACTTGCTACATATGATAAAAAAGGAGAAAGAGATTTGAAAGATCATTATAGAATATTATGATTTTATAAGGGATAAACTGCAGGAGACGCAACCAGATATGTCAAGTGCCAAGGTCAGCATATTGACATGTCAGAAACCTTGTGGGGTTAGCAGTGAATGCTTACACCATTGAAGGAAAACCAGTTAAAGTGCTCAATGTAGCCGATGATCAAACAGAATATCATTTTTAGTAGATCTGACGACAGCAAGAGAATACATCCTAATTGCTATTGCAACATGGTTACCTCAACAAGGTATTGAAAGAATAAGCGGTTATGCAGCATATAGTTATAGAATAAATTCGATAAGATAACTTTCAACCACTGTTGTAAGTTTCCAACAAGGTCCACATCATATTGTAGGAAGAAGAGGAAGAGTATAATCCATTACAATCCTGATATATGATATGTTCCAGTATAGACGTACATCTTTGGGTTCTATTACGAAATGGGAGATGATGCCTTGGATAAGGATGATAATGATAATAACGATAATGGTATAAAAAAAAGACAAATAGAAAGAGAAACTACTGCAACTATAGCAACTAAATTTAAAATAGATTTTTCGTTTAAGAGGGAAGTTTTCTTCATTATTGCTGGAGCTATTGCAGGAGCCATTATCTTTGTCATTCCAGTAACCTTGTTTGCAATTGAGCAAGGTTCTTTGTATTATCTAACGTGGATAGTATTTGGTCATATTGCTGGCGTTTATTACCCAATTTCACTTGTTATCATTTCAGGATTTATACTCCATATTCTTGTTGCAACAAGTATTGGAATAATAGCAGGGTTATTCCTATACAAAACCAATATTCTAAATATAAGCAAACCATCAAATGGCCTAAAATATGGCCTTTTTGTCGGTTCTTTAGTATTTGTTATTTTTTCTATTCCGGTCCAGCAATTTGTACTAGGCCCTGAGTTTGCACGCACGATTGGAAGTAATTCCGCAACTACTGCCATGGACAAAAATACACAACCACCTGTGCCCATAGAAGATTCCTATCCTATGATAAGTCAGCCATCAGTAACGCCTTCTCCTTCTCCTTCTTCTTCTTCTTCTACCACCACCACAAATCAATCCATCTTCACACAATTAAGAGCTCTGTTGAATTCTCTTACAATTAATTTAGTTTTTGGAATTACACTAGGATTATTCTCTTCATTACTTTCAATAAAATTTGGTGCTAGGTACAGATGCCCTAGATGTAACATTTCTTTCTCAAGGGTCGATTCTCTGCAGCGTCATCTTGAATTAGTACATGGTGCTAAACCCATACATCCGAAGAGGATACTTATTTTAGGTGGAGGATTTGCAGGCGTGGAAGTATTAAGGAGACTCCAAGATAGATTTCAAAATGATGTCAGTGTAGATATTACAATGGTAAGTAAAGATAACTTCTTTCTTTTTACTCCTATGCTACACGAAGTCGCATCAGGTATGATCGAGACAAGGCACATTGTAACTCCCATTAGGGCATTTTGCAACAGAGCTAAAT
>JALZGI010000343.1 GCA_030861105.1 Thermoproteota archaeon | reverse complement strand
GAATACGAAAATCCTACACCACAGAGATTAGACGAAAGGGAACAACACAAAAAAAGGAAGAAAATATTTTGAGATTTCAATACATAAAAGAGACCCCAATTGACTACAGTAAAACTCCTGTAGATTTTCGGGGCAATTCTAGTGGTGGTTTAGCTGGATCTACAGTTTCGACTCGTGGCACAGAATTTGATGACCCCATTATAGCATATGACACATTGAACGAGATTGTTCCTAGTTTACATGAAGTTCTTGGGCTGTTGAAAAAAGTATACTTTATGCCAGAAGACTTTTCTAACAAAGCAGTCGTACAACGCATTCACAAGATAAGAGAGACATTTTCCAAGGACGAGATACTTGCGGTTCCGTCGGTAAGCCTGCAAAGTACGGCAGGATTAATTCCAATATGAATATGGAGGAAAGAACACGCCAAAGGATTATTATTAATAATGATAGACCTGCATTCCGCCGACAGCCAAACAGAAATCAGAGTAAGAATACCGGTACAAGCGGCAAGCAACAAAGTTGTGGCGTCCACAGTACTTGAAGGAAATTTAACGATTCCTAATAACATGAATATCACAAAAGGAATAATTGTATTTGCCCATGGAAGTGGTAGTGGTGGACGTAGCCCCAAAAATAAGTATATAGCCAAGGCGCTGAATAAAGACGGACTTGCGACTCTACTTGTTGATCTCCTTACTAAAGAGGAGGAGCAGACTGATTCTCGAACGGAAAGAATACAATGTAAAATCCCCGGGCTCATTATGAATAAACTCAATATAAGATTGCTATCAGATCGTCTTTTGAAAGTAACAGACTGGTTGTTAACAACAAAACAATTTGAAACTGATAAAATTATTGTCGGGTATTTTGGAGTTAGTACGGGGGCGGCAGCAGCCTTGATAGTGGCTGCTCAAAGAGCCAACGCAGTAGGCGCGGTTGTATGCCAAAGTGGGCGGCCGGATTTGGTTTCAGCCGATCTGCTGACAAAAGTTCAGGCCCCTACTTTGTTTATCGTAGGTGGTAACGACCACAAAGAGGTAATTGATGCTAATAACAATACCGCAAAACTATTATTAAATGTCCAGAAAAAGAAAGTCGTAGTAGTTCCCATGGCCAATCATCTATTTGAAGAACAAAATCCACTTGAGAATCTTGTGAGACTGGCAAGCGGTTGGTTTCGATGTTATTTTCTGATAAAACAACACAGCAACCATGACCCATAGAGACTAGAGAGATGGTGGTTGATATTAAGCCTAAAGGAGTAAAACAGAACAGGAGCAGGAAGCACAGTAGTAATCTAAATGAGAAAAAGAAAGATAGTCTGGAATATCAAAAGAATGATGATAACGTCAATACCTCAATATTGGAGTCCATTATGTCTTTTTGGGAGCAACAATTTTTTCCAATAAAATGGAGCGAAATGTATAATGAATACACCGCGTACGCAAAACGGATGGTGCAGATTAATCAGGAATTTATAACACGGTCCCAAAAAATCGCTCAGCTTTGTATCGAGCTCTCTGAAAACGCTCAACGCATTAATGAATTGTTCAAAGAATCCATCAAATTAACTGAAGGTTTCTACAAGAATTGGTTAAATGCCTATTATCCATTTCTGAATATTAACAAGAATGAGTCGCCACTATCCGGCGCAATAGAAAAAAAAGAAAAAGAAAAAGCAAATGAGAAAACAGTAACAAGGAAGGTGGATGCGAATCTAACCAAGGACGAACAAAAGACTATAAATAACATGTTTAAGGAATCCCTGACCTTTGATTAAAATAAAAATACTTACGTTCTTACCAACATGCGATATAGGTCTATATCTAGCATTTTTAATTTTAGATTCGGTTCCTAGTCACACATGGGGAAAATGATAGGCCTTTACTCTATTTCTAAAAGGAACGACTGTACTTCACAGGTTCTCGATTTGGTATCAACCGTAACTGTTGCAGTACTAAACGTTATACAAAAACAATCAAAAGCTCGTGCTTCCGAATAACTTTTTGATTAGTTACCCTTGTCAATCCTTTTCTCAAGCTCCTCCAGGATTCGTCGAATTTCTCTAATTTCATGCATAACCTCTTGTTGAGTTAAAGGAACACCTGATTCTCGCTGTACATGTTTATAGGCCTCTTCTGATTTTCTGACAATTACCGAAATAAACAAATTAATTATGATAAAAGTTCCTATTACGATAAAACTGGCAAAATATAGCCAATATATTGGTCCCAAATTCTTTAAGACTGGGTCCAAAACGTTCACCCATCCCTCAAGTGTTATGATTTGAAACAATGTTATTAGCGATGTCGGAAACGAAGACCAGTGTTGAGGATCAATAT
>JALZGI010000336.1 GCA_030861105.1 Thermoproteota archaeon | reverse complement strand
GAGGTACGTTAGCCAAATAATTGTAGTGTTGTCTAGCCCTTCAAATCATCTTCCAACAACCACCAAATACATTTCTCTAGTCCTCACCTTATTGGACAGCTACGCCATTGCTATAACAATATCAATGCACTTGTGGCATTGCCCATTCCGTGGCTAAATTACTAACTTCTATCTATACATCCGTGAATCAGCAGCAACAACAATAACTAAAGCATTTCACAATCTCTAAAAAAAGGGAGGGGTTGTTGTTGCTATTGTACTATAACTGTACCAACCAAGAATGGATGCAGCGTACAGAAGTATGTATATTCTCCTGGTTGTGTGGGCATTGTCACAGGTTTGCTTGGTTGATTCGCACCTACTATTCCTGTATCAAATTTACCATCTGGAGTTGCGGTCTCAGGATTTCCAGAAGTCGCTGTATGAAGGGCATTGTCCTGGTTATCCCATATCACTGAAGCGCCTGGAGACACAGTGACTTCGGGGGGTTCGTAACCTGCACCACCTGTAGCAGCTGAAGAACCAAGTGGCATAACCACAGTTGTACCCTCACCAGTTCCTGATCCTGTAGCATTTGTTCCCTGTGCTAATACTTCTGAAGGACCTATACTAGCAAATGATACTGCAAATAAGACAAATATCATGCTAGTCACTAAGGCTTTTGGAGCCATATCATTTTTCCTAGACGTCATCAGTATATCGCAGTATTACATAGAATATATATCATTAGGAACTCTGCCGGGCATTCTTTTTGTTATCTATCTCTTTGTCCTTTGGCCTGTATTTGATGATGAATGCATTATTATGAATGAGCCATAAATTCACTGGGCATATTGAAAATAGGAAGAATCCAATTAAGTGGTCACCTACTTGGAGACGACATATATATGGATAATTGTGTTCACTGCCTTCTGGGGCATAATCAACTACATGTTTTATTTTCAGATATGTGAACGGCTGCAGCTCTTACCACAAACTAGAAGACAAAAGTATGGTTTGATTCCTTTAGAGCTTTAGTTTTTGCCGCTCGTCCGTATTATTATCTATCATGGACCAAGCATATCTCTCCCCTTGTTGAAATGTGACTACAATCTAAAAAATATTTACATTTTCCTTACCAAATAGGACAGTTATTTGCATAATTACTAACTTTAACAAATAAAGGATAAATATACGGAGGCTATCATGAGAGATGTTGACGAATGTATCCTTTTTAGGAAGACTGACAACGTTAGTTGCTATATCTACAATCCTGTTAACTAGTCCCCAAATTCTTAACTATTTTCTAAATCAAGTATCAGCAACATCAGCCGCTGAACCTGCGGCTGTGAGAACATTAAGCCCAGCATCAGGAACGGTAACTTGCAATACTCAGTCTGGTACTGGTGCTACGATATCTTTTGGTGCACAAGGAACCTCTTTAAATGAATTTACTGCAAGAATAACTAGCGGAACATGGGAAATAAGATCTTCGATAGGACAAGTGTTGTACAGCGGTCAAATCAGTGGTGGAAGCTTAGATACCTCAGCAACCTCATCACAAGGTGTTCTCTTAGTTGCCTCAATAAATACTGATAATTGTAATTCGGGTGCTGTTAGTCCAATTGAGATAAGAACTGATTGTGGTACTAGTGTTATAACTGTAGACCTTGGTGGTCTTGACAGTCTCTTTCCCGGTGCTAGAATAGAATGCACAATAGGACAGCCACAGCCAACAACAGACTTGGACAATGATGGAGTACCAGATGCTACTGACAACTGCCCTAATGTGACTAATCCAGACCAAAGAGATACTGACAGAGATGGTGTAGGTGATGTATGTGATACAACAAATCCAATTGTTCAAAGAGTAGTACAGCTTATTCAGAGAATAATAGCACTTGTGCAAGGACTTGGCGGTAGTGGTAGTAACGGTGTAACCAGTAGTGTTGCAGCTCAACTAAATCAAGTTGTGTCTATCCTGTCAGATACTAGTCAGGGCAATGATAGATCTGCTTGTACAACTTTGAATACAGCAATAATACAGCTAACACAACAACTGCAAAGACCGGATACAGAACCTGCAGCTAAACTGGTTTTGGAACAGTCAATACAGCTGGTGGAATCTTTACAGACATCGCTAGGATGTAGCGGCACCAGGTGATAGGAACAAAAGAAAGAAGATCTCTTACTTACTTATCTTTTCTTGTACTGAACATAAAAATATCTAAAATAAGATATCAGAAAATCACATCGCGGGTTTGCTGTTCTTGTTGCTGATCTAGTTGTTGTTCGACTCTTCTTTTCCTTCCTCGATTATGTGCGCTCGAATGTTCCTAAACTCCTTTGTGATTGTTTGGGTATTCCATTTTAAGTGTGTCATATACTGCAAGTACTGGTT
>JALZGI010000329.1 GCA_030861105.1 Thermoproteota archaeon | reverse complement strand
CTATTACCACACCAGCAAGGAATGCAATTGAACCAATTCGAAGCAAAGAATTTTGGAAATGAGGTGGAGTTTGTGCCAATTTAAGATAAAATCCTATATTTAGGTAGCAATAGCTCATTCACGTTTTTAAACTTTTTAATCATTCAAATAGTTTGAATAACAACTTCACATAAGTAAGTGAAAGTAGAAAAAGCCTTATTCAAAATAGTTGGAATATATTGTACTGCCTGCAAGCCTATTGTAGAGAGACAATTAAGAGATGAGGATGCAGTGAAGAAATTTGACATTGATTACATGACAGATAGTGTTATTGTAGAATTTGATCCATTCAACAATAACTGAAGAAGAGATAAAAAATTAGATTAGAAAAATCCGGTTACAAGTTTGTTAGGACTGCAAATAGTAGGTACTATATCCTGTAACTAGATTACTAGAAGTTTGCGCTCATCCATTTGCTGCGTTATACTTGATTAGAATATGTTCATTATCTGGTCGCAGTTTGCAAAGAGTACGCCTCTTTTAGATCCTCATCAGTATACTCCTCTTCTTTTCTTGGTTTGGCAGGTGCAAATTGTGGCTTATATCTTCCAAGCAATATCGAATTGCCGACTACTGTCACGGAGCTCATTGCCATAGCTAAACCAGCTAACATAGGAAGCCAACCAAATATCCCTACGCCTAGAAAAGGTACCAAAATTCCACCTGCAATTGGAATTAAACCTGTATTATAAGCAAAAGCCCAAAAGAGATTCTGTTTTATTTTGGACACTGTCTTTCTTCCCAGATCAAGCGCCGTCACAACATCTCTAATATCGTCTTTTATCAGAATAATTCCACCGGTTTCTTTTGCAACATCTGTTCCTGAACCTATTGCAATTCCCAAATCTGCTCTTGCTAGTGCAGGAGCGTCATTAATTCCATCTCCAACCATAGCGACTATTTTCTCTTCTTGTTCTTTTAGCTTGGAGATCACCTGTTCTTTTTCTTGTGGTAATACTTGTGCAATAACCCTATTCATACCTAATTTAGATGAGACTGCTTTGGCAGTTCTTTCGTTATCGCCAGTAAGCATTACTACCTCTATACCCATTGATTTGAGAGAATCTATTGCATTTTTGGCATTATCTTTTATTGTGTCTGCAAGTGCAATTATCCCCGCGAGTTTATTATCGATTGCAGCAAGAATAGCTGTTTTTCCTTGAGTCTCAAACTGTTTAAGAGTCGCATCTTCAGCTTCAGTAACTGGAATATTGTTATCATCCATCAACTTTCTGTTTCCAATAAGAATAATGTGATCTCCATATCTTGCTCTGAGACCATGGCCAGATACAGCTTCAAAAGAATCTGGATTTGAAACCATTATGCCTTTTTCTTTAGCCCTATTGACGACAGCCTGACCTAGGGGGTGTTCTGAACCAGATTCTGCAATTGCAACAATTCTCATTAGTTCACTTTCACCTAGCCTAGAAAGATCCACTATATCAGTTACAGATGGTTTGCCTTTTGTCAAGGTTCCAGTTTTATCAAATACTACTGTCTTGACCTTCTTGGCTATTTCCAAATATTCTCCACCTTTGAACAATATTCCATTTTCAGCACCTTTTCCAGCACCCATCATCAATGCAGCCGGTGTTGCAATACCAAGAGCACAAGGGCATGCAATAATTATTACAGACACAAATGCCAAGAGAGAAAATGTTACCCCTATATCTCCGACAAAATACCATCCAAGTCCTATACCTATTGCTATTCCCAGAACGGCTGGAACAAAATATTTGGCAACTTGGTCTACTAGTCTCTGCATCTGTGCCTTCCCGGTTCTTGCTTCTTCAACTAATGTAATAATTTGAGAAAGAACTGTATCTTGACCTATTTTAGTAGCTTTAACTTTTAACATTCCGCTCTTATTAATTGTGGCACCTATTACTTCATCTCCATTTTTCTTATCTACAGGAATGCTTTCACCAGTTATAGCTGATTCATCTATTGATGATGAGCCTTCTATTACAATTCCATCTGTTGCAATCCTTTCTCCAGGTCTTACGACTATTACGTCGCCTTCTTGTACCTGTTCAATTGGAATTTCAATTTCCTCTGCTTGTTTCCCTCTGATAACGTTGGCCATTTTTGGTTGGAGGTCAAGTAGTCTTCTTACTGCATCAGAAGCTTTTTCTTTAGTTCTTGTCTCAAGCAGCCTTCCAATAAGTATCAGGGTAATAATAATTGCTGCTGTTTCAAAATATACAGATTCAAATGGAAAATAGCCTGGAATTATGGTAACTGTTGCACTATATAGATAGGCAGCAGTTGTTCCAATTGCAATAAGTGTATCCATATTAGAGGCTCTAGCCTTAATTCCATCCCATAATCCCCTGTAGAATCTCCAACCAATCCAAAATTGTAAAGGAGTTGCCAATGCTAACATTACATAATTACTGTAATGCATTATATCCATTGGAAACAGTACATCAAACCGTGCAGGAAGCATATGTGGCAGGCTAAGAATAATGATAGGGATCGTAAGTGCTACACTTATAGCAACATATATCTTTAGTTTCTTTAGTTCTTTTTCAGGTTGTGTAAATTCATCTAGACACTGCTTGCTGCAAAAATAATACTCCCTTCCATCTTTACTATATCTGATGGATTCAGGTTTTTCTTCAACAAACATCCCACAAACAGGGTCTTTAGCCATATTTTCCTTCCAACATTCACTGGCAATACAGATGTATAACTGTAGGCCTTTACAATTGTAAGAATTCAAGAAGGTATCGTAACGAATAAGCAGGAATGATATATGCCACTCCAACTAGACAACTATGATGTGTCTATTCTAAAGACGCTATTAAAAGATGGCCGTACTCATTTCGTGAGATCTCACGTGAGACTGGCATTACTACACCAAAAGTCAAAGCAAGATTCACTAGACTTGTCAATGTCGGATTTATAAAGTCTGTTTCTCCAATTTTTGATTTAGATATAATAGAGAAAGAAAATCTTTAGAGTCCGCCCTTCAGGTTAAGCAAAACAATGGCTATGAGAATGGCTATGAGGAATCCAGAACCAATAACTATGCGCATAGGAAAAATAATAAACCAGGAATTAATCAGCAGTGTAAATAAAAAAGACTAAAAAAATCAAACTGGACTGTAAATTTTGCAAGGGCCCAATTACATCCCATCCGAACGTATTCAGATTTGCAAACTATGAGCGATTTTTTTGCTGTACAGGATGCATGGCTTGCTACAAGCAAAAATACGCTGGAAGAATAGAGTTGATTAAAAGGAAATTTCCAGAAACTGAATAAAATAGCAATTGAATATCTTACAACTTGCCTTTCCAAGCCCCATATCCTTTTGATACAACAGTTCCGGATGGGTGGGCAGAGGTCTAATTCATCTATAAAATTAGTGGAGAGCTTGGTTTGATGATAATTCCTGCAGGCCTTTATTTGTGATATTAATCAGTCTAAATTCGCGGCCCTTTTCATCCTTGGTGTGGTTCATACGGGGTTGGATCTTGATCATGTCCAATGACTCTAACTCATGGATATATCTGTGTGTTTCATGTTCTGGTAATCCCATACGATCTATAACCAAAGTGTGGCGGACATCTTCGTTTACATTATTATGTGTTAATTCAGCAGTTAACGCAAGAACATCATGTAGTTGTTTTCGTATCGCCATAAGGTGCATGGGTAAATCTATAATATAGAATTTGCTAACATTCGTATTCGTTATAAGTTCTTTAGTTCTTCAATTGTTAACATCGATATGTCAATTGGGCATAAGAAGAAATAGCACAGATTACATGTACAAGGTCAAATTATGATTAATAAAATAATAATGCTATATAGCCGATCATTATCGTTTTCGCAAGACCCTTCCAACGCGAGCAAATTTCAGTATCTATCATATCTCTCTTGTTAGGGCAAAATAAGAATTCAAACAAGTCAAGAAATGCTACAATGGTATAATATTCTTCAGGACTATCTACCACAGTAAATAGCTTTTAGAAAATTGGACTTTCCTTTGCCATATTGGAAATATTTCTGTGTTTTCGAGTTTAAGCCTTACATCTATTATTCTAGAATATATCTGCTGCTCGATCTATATTTTCAAATCTTATTTGCTGCTCGCTTTGCGCCTGCACCTTTTCCTTACAGTTGAAAAGTTTACTAGTGACATAGTAAAGAGGCCTATAGCAACAGAAATAAGCGGTATTATGTTAAGAATGGATCCATGTTATTTTCATACAATAAAGGATATGATGATATATCATTTTTTCATATATGCTATAACTACACTTCTTATGATATTAAAGCTAATAAAAAATATTGTTGTAGTACATTCTTATTGGTATTAGCCCTAACTTGGATATGCAATCTGCAAGAATAGTCGAACCAAAAAGATCATTAGAAATACAAGAATTTGAGACTCCAAAACCAAGGGGTTCACAAGTTCTTATCAAAGTACAATCATCAGGCGTTTGTCATAGCGATATTCATTTATGGGAAGGGGGTTACGAGGGCACGGGAGGACAATTTCTAAAAACTACTGACAGAGGAGTAAGGTATCCATTAACTCCTGGACATGAGATAGCAGGAGTAGTGGATAGTTTGGGAGAAGAAGCACAAGGATTTACTAAAGATGAAAAAGTCCTTGTTTACCCATGGATAGGTGAAGGACTATGTCCTGCATGTAGAAGTGGTGAAGAAAATCTATGTGATAAGCCTAGATCATTAGGGATCTATATGGATGGAGGTTATGCTGAGTATGTGTTAGTGCCAAGTTACAAGTATTTATTAAAAATAGATGATGAAATGGATACTGATGCAAGTGCAACATTATCATGTTCTGCGCTTACAGCATATGGGGCAGTAAAAAATGCCAATCTCAAACCGTATGATAATGTTGTTATAGTTGGTGCAGGAGGATTAGGACTAATGGCTATACAACTTGCAAAAGCAGTGACCGGTTCTAAAATAATTGCTATGGATCTAGATGATGAAAAATTAAGAGCTGCTAAAAGAAATGGAGCAGATAACACTATAAATTCAAAAAAAGAGGAACCAGTAAAAACAGTCATGGAGCTGACCGATAAAATGGGTGCAGATGCAGTAATTGACTTTGTTAACGCTTCAAAGACGGTAGAAACAGATATGCAATTTCTAAGAAAAAGGGCAAAGCTGATACTGGTAGGACTCTTTGGAGGAGAGCTCAAATTAAGTCTAGTCAGTATGCCAACAAGAGCATACAGATTGATAGGATCATATACTGGAACTCTAAGCGATATGATGGAGCTGATATCCTTAGCAAGGAGAGGAGTAATCAAACCACTTGTTTCAAATCGATTTAAACTGAATCAAGCAACAGAAGCATTATCAATGTTAAAAGATGGTAAGATTGTCGGCAGAGGCGTATTAAATCCTTGAATAATAATAAAGTAATAAAGACGGTAAATCCGGCCACAGAAGAAATTATCCAAGAATATGAAATAATGAATAAAGAGCAGATAAATGACAAAATAAGGAAAGCACAAAATACATTTCAAGATTGGAAAAAAGATGCAAGTAAGAGAACAGACTCTCTTCATGATTTTGCTAATGAATTAAGAAAAAATAAGGAAAGCCTTGCTAAGATAGCCACAAAAGAAATGGGAAAGGCAATAAAGGAATCTCGATCAGAGATAGAAAAATGTGCCTGGGCAATAGAATACTATGCTGATCATGGACAGATATTTTCAACTGGTGAAATTGTAAACACTGATGCGAGAAAGAGTATCATAACATTTCAGCCACTAGGAGTAATCGGTAGCATAATGCCTTGGAATTTTCCTTACTGGCAGGGTCTGAGATTTGCAGCGCCTTCATTAATGGTTGGTAATACCATTATATTAAAGCCAGCTAGTGCTACAATGCAATGTGGTATAGAAATTGAAAAAACCTTTGACAAGGCTGGAGTGCCACATGGTGTTTTTCAAACACTTGTTGGAAATTCTAGGATTGCTGAGACGTTAATAGATTCTAACGGTATTAATGCTATTACATTTACTGGAAGCGTTCCCGTTGGAGCTCAAGTTGCTCAAAGGGCAACATCCAAACTAAAGAAGACAGTTTTAGAGCTTGGAGGAAGTGATCCATTTATCGTGTGTGCAGATGCCGACACTGAAAAAGCATCAACGGGAGCAGTAAAGGGTCGTTTTATCAATTGCGGACAGAGCTGTATAGCATCAAAGAGGTTCATTGTAGTCAAACAAGTTGCAGATGAATTCACTGAGAAGTTCGTTCAAAAGACCGAACAACTAAGAGTTGGAGACCCACTTTCAGAAGAAAGCGACGTGGGCCCGCTTGTTAACGCTAAAAGTCTTGAAAATATGGAAGGAATAGTTAATAGGACCATCAAATCAGGGGGTGAACTACTTACAGGTGGAGAAAGAATTAATGGTAAAGGATATTTTTTCAAACCTACAATTTTCAAAAACGTATTACCTGAGATGGAAATAACACGAGAAGAAGTGTTCGGTCCCATAGCACCCATAATCATGGCCAATGATGAAAAGCAGGCTCTGGAGATTGCCAATGACTCTAAATTTGGTCTTGGAGCAAGTATCTGGACTCAGGATTTAGAAAAGGCAGAAAGATTATCGTCAATGGTAGAATCTGGAATAGTCACAGTAAATAACGTCGTAGTTTCAGACCCCCGCGTTCCGTTTGGTGGTATAAAGAATAGTGGATTTGGTCGTGAACTATCTAGATATGGAATGCTTGAGTTTGTTAATATAAAATCAGTCAGGTTCTACGATCAATTAATTCACAATCATCATGTAGAGTGATAGCAAGTAAATGACATATAGGAGTAAGAATAGCCTATGCCTGAAACCCTAGAAAATGTCTTAATACTTCAAGGAGGAGGTTCTTTAGGTGCCTTTGGATGCGGAGTATTCAAGGCACTTGCAAATAATGGTATAAAAATTGATATAATTGCAGGCACTTCAATTGGTGGGCTAAATGCTTCTATAATTGCAGGTAGTAAAGAAGATCATCCTGAAAAGGCACTAGAACAATTTTGGTTGGAACTTGCTGAAGGTAGTGTAAACTTAAATTATCCTTTTACGGAATGGTTGGCTGGATATCCAGTATCAACAATAACTCCAACGTCGTCTACTCCGCCAATGCCAACCAATGACCATTCAGTGTTAACGCACATCTCGCAGGCCAAATCAACAATATCATTTTATGTTTCAGCAATTTATGGAAATAAAAAGATCTTTATTCCCCGATGGAGTCCTGAATTCGCTTTTACCGATCAGCAATATTTTACTCCTAATAAATGGACTTATATGTATGACCACTCACCTTTAGTGAAGACTGCAGATAAATATATTGATTTTAAGAAATTGCAGCCAAAAGGTAAACCTAACTCACGTCTAATAATAACTGCCGTGAATGTATTAACTGCGGAACCCCTAATTTTTGATAGTGCCAAACAAAAAATAACTTCAAAGCACATATTGGCTGCAACTGGATATCCATCATATTATTTTCAATGGGTAGAAGTCGAAAAGGGAGTATATGCATGGGATGGCAGTTTACTTAGTAATACTCCGTTAAGGGAGGTCATAGATGCCTCTCCAGTCAACAACAAGAGAGTCTTTCTTGTGGAAAATTATCCCAAAAAAAGTGATATGCTGCCGGATAGTTTATCAGAGGTTCAACATAGGGCCAGAGATATCATGTTTAGTGATAAGACTCTGCATAGTGTAAAGATGTCTAAGGCAATCACTTACTACCTTAGACTCATTAATGATCTTTACAAGATGTTAGAGGATCATTTTGATTCAAACAAAAAAGAAGATATAAAAAAGTTTGAAAAAATACGTGCTAGATATAAAAAGGTCTCAGAAGGACATGGGGCAGAAATAAAGGGCGTACATTATATTACCAGAAGCGAACCATTCCCATCGCTTTATGAGAATGCGGATTTTTCAGTGGATACTGTGAAAGCCTCAATTGGGGATGGAGAATTAAAGACTAATCAGAAACTGAAAGATATCAAACAATTAAGATAACACCAATATTCAAGATGCAAATGTCTTTACGTAGTAAAGTAATACTAAATTCTGGGGCCAATTAGGTTTGGTTAAATATGCCTATCCTGACATTTTGTAATTTTATGTGTAGAAAAATTACTTCCTAGAGCAATGCAGTCCTTCAGAATGGAAAGGAGAAAGAGGAAGAATAAATGAAGCAATATAAAAAGACATTTAAATGATAATGAAATTAAAAATTCGATATTATATCTGTGGTCCTCCAAGTATGCTCAATGCCATAAAAGAGTTGTTCCAAAACAATCCCCAAATTCCAAAGGACCAAATAAGAATAGAGGAATTTACAGGATACTAACAACAGCAAGGAAATAGATTTTTATAGACAAGTTCTCTTCTTCACGATGTCACAATAGAGAGATTATACTTCAATGATAAGACAAAGGGTGGTGTCTCAGATAATTGATGATGATATTGCCATCATCAAGATAAGTAGACCTGAGGTATTAAATGCTCTGGATAAGGAAGTTGCAGCCGAACTTAATACAACAATAGATGTTGCCGGTGCCAATGACAAGATCAAGGTCGTAATCATTACCGGTGATGGTGAAAGATCCTTTTGTGCAGGTGGAGACATTAGATATGTTGCTAATATTGACCCCATCGAAGCAGAAAAATATTCAACCTATATGCATGGCTTATTCAACAAAATCGAGAATTTGCAAAAGCCAGTTATAGCGGCGGTCAATGGTTTTGCGCTAGGTGGTGGTTGTCAGCTTGCATTGGCCTGCGATATTAGGATAGCTTCAATTAATGCGAAGATAGGTCAGCCAGAGGTTACAATAGGTATCCCACCAGGATGGGGAGGGACTCAAAGATTATCAAGAATTGTAGGTTCTGCAAAAGCGAAAGAGCTTGTATTTACTGGCAAAATGATTACAGCAGAGGAAGCGGAGCGGATTGGGCTAGTTAATAAATTAGTTAGTCTAACACACGAAGAAGAAACCAGAGTATTAAAGAGGACAGATACGACAATAACCACAACCACAATCGCAGCTAATAATTCCAAGGAACAAAAACAACAAGAACAAGGACAAGAACAAGGACAAGATAAACAAAAAGCTATAGTGCTGGCTAAAGCTCTGAACAAAAAGTTGATGGATGAATGTATTTCCTTCGCAAAAGAGATAACAAAGAATAGCTTTACAGCTGTAAAGACCAGCAAAATGCTAATCAATAA
>JALZGI010000030.1 GCA_030861105.1 Thermoproteota archaeon | reverse complement strand
GGGCAATGATGAAGACTCTTAAAGCACAGAGACCAATTGCTGGTAACTCTATCCAGATTACTGGTGGAGAACCCATGTTGAGGGATGATATTACTGAAATGATTAAGATAATGAAGGAGGAAGGTGTCGATCACGTTCAGCTTAACACCAATGGAATAAAGCTTGCCCTATCTCCGGAGACCATGAGGCAGATTAGGATGGCAGGCGTGAACAATTTGTACTTATCTTTTGATGGTATTACACCCAGAACTAATCCGAAGAATCACTGGGAAGTTCCATATGCACTTGAGTCCGCTAGAAAATGTGACATGACAGTCGTATTTGTACCCACGGTAATAAAGTCAATCAATGATCATGAATTAGGGGGGATTATCAGATATGCACAGAGGAACCTAGATGTTGTACACGCTGTTAATTTCCAACCCGTATCCTTAACTGGTAGAATGACAAAGAAGGAACGTGAGAAATATCGAATTACCATCCCGGATTGTATTGAAAGGATCGAGGAGCAAACTAATGGTGAAATAACCACTGATGCGTGGTTCCCAGTTCCCTCATGTATGCCAATGACTGATGTGATAGAAGCGTTCAGCAAAAAGCCTAAGTATGAGCTTTCTATTCACTTTGCTTGCGGCGCGGGTACTTATGTCTTTGAAGATACTGAAACGAAGAAATTGACTCCTCTGACCTCGTTCGTTGACATTAAAGGTATGCTTGAGTATTTCGAGGAGAAATCTGACGAAATCAAGTCAGGTGCAAATAGATATTGGACTATGTTAGAAGTAGTACGGAAACTTAGTCAATTTGTTGACAGAACAAAGCAGCCTCATGGGCTGAATCTTGCCAAGATGTTTTCTAGCATTTTGCTAAAGCGTAATTTTGATTCGGTCGGTTCTTGGCACATAAGATCTCTATTTTTGGGGATGATGCATTTCCAAGATAAATATAACGAAGACCTTGAAAGGCTTCAGAGATGTGACATTCACTATCTCACACCTGATCTAAGGATTATACCGTTCTGTGCCTTCAATGTTATTCCAGAGTGGTACAGGGACAGAATACAAAAGAAATTCAGTATACCCGTGGAGGAATGGGAAAAGGCACACGGTCAGACTCTTGAGGCAGGTCTTTATAGAGGATTGATGCGAAGGGGAAAGCCAGAGGCTCAAATGGGATGTGCACTGTCTGATATGCATAAGTCATCAGCAGAGGCAACCATTGCTGAATCGACTATCAATAATGTAGATTCTGATCATAGGGCAGTAGATCTTCGAAACGGCATGGCCGGTGCTTAGGACTCTCTCTTTTTGTCCAACGAGGAGATTAGGCCACTAGAAGTATAAGTTATGTAAAGTATTCGACAGTATAGAATAAGGTACTGACTTCAGTGGTAGATTTCTGCTATGCGTTGTAGCATGGGATGAGCAAACAGGTCTATTACCTTTTTGTGTCTCAATTGATAAGGTTTAATTGAAAGGTATAGTTCTTGCCTATCGTATATGTCTATCATGAAATATATACAGCTCGAACCACGAGAAGAAATTGCTATAATAAGAATTAACAGGCAGGAAGCTCTAAACGCTATGAATATAGATGTCATAGCGGAGTTATCAAGAACTATTGATATCGTGGGAGTCGACGATGGCATAAAGGCAATTATTCTAACGGGGGCAGGGGAAAGGTCATTCTGCGCGGGAGCAGACATAGGATATATGGCTAATATTGATCCCATTCAGGCTGAGAAATATGCATCCTCAGCACAAGCAGTATTAAACAAAATAGAGACCTTGCAAAAGCCAGTTATAGCTGCGATCAATGGTTTTGCATTAGGAGGCGGTTGTGAGTTGGCGATGGTATGCGATATTAGAATAGCTTCAAGTAACGCTAAGCTTGGTCAACCAGAGGTTACGA
Source organism: Thermoproteota archaeon (assembly GCA_030861105.1). GTDB lineage: Archaea > Thermoproteota > Nitrososphaeria > Nitrososphaerales > Nitrososphaeraceae > TH5893. Next base: position 3,506 of record JALZGI010000030.1, on the reverse strand, counting down.
TTGGTATCCCACCAGGATGGGGTGGAACACAAAGACTACTCAGAACTGTAGGCCCTGCAAAAGCAAAAGAGCTTGTGTTCACTGGCAAAATGATCACAGCAGAGGAAGCACAGCAAATCGGTCTTGTTAATAAAATGGTTAGCTTGACAGCGGAGGAAGAAAACCAAGTGACATCTCAAATCGGAACCAAAACTACTACAGTAAAGTCATCAGATAATTCATCTCAGGAACAACCAAATAATGAGGAAATGAAAAAGCAGGAAAAACAGAGGGCTAACGAGCTCGCAAAAGTACTTAATAAAAAACTGATGGATGAATGTATATCCTTCGCAAAAGAGATAACAAAGAATAGCTTTACAGCTGTAAAGACCAGCAAAATGCTAATCAATAAAGGACTGGATGCTGATATTGACACAGGATTGCGATTAGAAATTTATGGCTGGGCATTGTGTTTCGCGCACGAGGATAGGCAAAAAATGATGACTGCTTTTTTGAATAAAGGAAAGAAGTAAAAGAAATACTCTTTTTTCCTATAGTCTATGTGCTTTTTAATACTCTAGCACCCAGGCTTGGATAGGCTATGAAGGTTGTACTTTTTACCCTTGCTTCAGCAAATCCAGTCGACATTGCTTTGGCCACTTTTTTTGCATGTCGTGTTGTCTTTAAAAAAGAAATCATGGAAGGACCTGCTCCGCTTATTGTCACTGCAAGCGACCCAGCATCTAAGGCATTTTTTTTCACCGAGTCATAACCTGGGATAAGCTGTTTTCTTGAAGGCTCTACAATTATATCATGAATTCCACCAGCTAATATCTCAGTGTTTTTCAGTGCAAAACCAGCTACCACGATACCTGCATTGGATATAGTGGTAACAACTTTAGTTAGCGCTATTTGCTTAGGTAAAATACGCCTTGCTCTACCAGTCTTTCCTTCTGGAACATTAACATCCGGGATCGCTATCACAAGTACAAGGTCTTCAGGTGGGTCAACCCGAATGAATTCCAACTTGGGACTTGTTCGTACAATGACAAACCCGCCAAGAAGTGAGGCTGAGACGTTATCGTAGTGTTTCGTGCCCGCGCTTGCAACCTCGCCTTCCGCAGCATATTCCACCAATTTTGTCTTCTCAATATTCAGGTTAAATAGCTTGTCAAATGCAGTTGCAGCTGCGGCTGCGGATGCAGCGCTACTGCCTAATCCATATCCTACTGGCACTCCCTTAGTAATGTCAATATCCAGGTCAGATTGGATATCAAAATCTTTACACATTTTTTTTATCACGATCCCCGCGGAATTTAACTCTAATTTGGAGGGGACAATATTGCTTTTGTCTTCTCCGATTGCCCTGATCCTTATATGATTAGATTTTGTTGACTTCTTGAATATTGTTACCTTATCCCCAAAAAGATTAAGCCCCAGCCCAAACACATCATAGCCAGGACCTATGTTGGCAGTAGACGAAGGTGCATATGCAGTACAAATCGATGAGAAATCTGATTGTTGTGTAGTCAACCGCTATCTTCTTCCCCTTGATTAAGAATCCTTGAAAGTGCTGCAGATAGATTAACCATTCCGTTCATCGTAAGGTTAGAAACAGCTATCATTCCTTCCATAAATCCCCCCCTGTCCAGGCTTCTTGCAAGATCTTTAGACAGAAACGAATACTCAGAATCCCTCTCATCATCTAGAGCAGATTCCAAGAACGCTCGCGAAACAGACCATTTGATTATATCTTGCAATTTTTCGATTATAAGATCTCTTTTGGTAAGTACACTAATTTGTGAGGTCTTCAATCTCAATTTTATTGACGAGGCTAATAAAGATATTGATACATAATTAATAGGAGAAGAAACCAGTATGCCGTCGAAGATAAACAGAGTTGCTTTATTATCTGATTGGAAGTGTGATACAAAATAGGGACCACCTTCTCTAAATGCGAATAGTTCAATTTGTCCTGGAGTATCAACTAAGACATAATCAGGATTAAACCTGCTAACCTCGTCCTGAATTTCCTCTACTCGCGTTGCAATCATATCACTTGCCATTACAAGTGCGCCATTAAGACCTAGCTGGTAACTATTCATCAACGAGTTAATATCTATGTAATCTCGAATATCAATATCCGGTTCATATGGTAAATCTGCCGAACCAGGGTCAAGATTAAGGCTGATGGCATATGAATCACGATCTAGATACCACTGAAGCAGTCTAGACGTAAGAAAAGACTTACCGGATCCTGCCGTGCCCGTTATAAAGATTGTATTCATTGATGCTGGATTACTCACTTTTATTGTTTTATTATATCATTCTATCACCCTGGAACAGGACTTGATAATTAAATTATAGAATGGGCTAACTCGATGGGCACCAGTTAGAAACAGACGTTTTGGCTACAGGACAGTCAGAATAGCGACTCCGCCAATCGTGCAGGTACCTACGCCAGTGTGTAGTCTTGTGCATATTTTATAGGAACACAGTATGACCTTTCCTTAACAGAGATGTTCCACTCAAAATTATTCCCCCTAATCAAGAAGAATAACTACCCAGAACAGCCTGTATATATCTGGGGGGAGGCTAGCGCTGAAATGCGCAATAGCTATACTAGAATACCCACATATACCGATTTGGTCGTCTTAGTAATTTGAGCCCCGGGTATTGGTTTTCCTGTGCGAAAGCCCCATAACTAACTTCGAGTTAGGTTTGCGCTGCGCCCTAGTCATTTCCCTGGCCCTCAATAACCATTAATGTGAGTGTTGACTTAATTTTGTCGATACGTCTTAGATGCCATGTTATTGTTTCTTTTAATGCATCAATCGTCTCGGCAGTTACCTTTACAAGTATATCATATGCACCATAAACTCCTGTTGCCTCAACTATGCCAGGCAATTTATTGAGTTCATTAATAATCTCATCTTCATAACCTAGATCACAATTGATTAATACATACGCAGTTGGCATTGATACGTTGTTTTTGTATCAATATATTAGATATAAACCCCACCTATAGTATTATGGTTCCGTGGTAGTTCTAAAGTGATTGTTATAAAAAGAGTTTGATAGCTTTTCCAGCATGCAATTTGCTGCTTGATATACTACTAGAACATATAACAATCCAACCCAATATGCTTCTATTAACTATTATAAGGCTAATATTATTAGAGTCAATGACCCTTATTGAACTGGCGGCTACTGGCGATACCTGCAAGTATTGTGCCCTTGCTACTTATGCTTTTATTTACACACATCTCACCTGAAGAAATATTCGCAGTGGGGGCGATTCCATTTGTTATATCGTGCGTATCGGTAATGGGAAGAATTATGTTACAAGCCTTTCGATTTAAATATTTTATTCGTGAGTTCATTGGTTTTGACATAAGCTCTACTGCTGGCACAATATCTGCGCGTCTAGCGGGCGAATTTGTAACGCAGACAACTCCGTCCTATGTCGGTGGAGAGCTAGTACGGATTGCTTGGCTAACAAAAAAGGGCGTCCCGGCAGGGAGGGC
>JALZGI010000307.1 GCA_030861105.1 Thermoproteota archaeon | reverse complement strand
ATATATGACAGTGGTACTCATTACGTAACCAACCAGAGGTTAACTTTGGAAACGCTCAAGGAGATATCCAGTTCCGATGAGGTTGTAGAGGTCACTGGCGACTATACTGGTAGCATTGGAGGTTGGGGGGCATCTCATGAAGCAAAAGCTGAATCACATCAATAACTAACTTTAGTTCAGATTATTAATAGAAAAGAAAAGAAGAAAAACAAAGTCTTCAGGATTTATCGATCTCTATCAATCATGCTTCGCACTTTATTTATGATATTTTCATGGTTAGCTGGTATCTCTGTTGTTATCAATAATAAATGAAAATCTTCTAAGGGAAAGGTTATACGTTTGATCTTTTCATATTCAGCCATCGCATATCTTCCCTTGCCAATTTTGGGAGCTAGGGAGTTGCGTAAACTCCATCTTGCCAAAGCTTGTAAATTAGACCTTTTTGTTTCTTCAGTGGAAAGAAGATTACTAACACCTCGACGTTGTCCTCCATACCGGATCTCGCCTGTTTCGTCCGATACCCCGGCAAATCTAATATTTTGGTCGAGATCTAAGATATCTTTACAGAGCTTCTCATAATCCATATTTGAAATAGCGAGAAGATTCTAATAAGGTTATTGAGCCAAATCTAGAAAGGATAAGAATTTAAGTGTATAACATTTTTTATGCTTGATTACCAAAGTAATAAACGCAGAATGCTCTTTGTAAAGCTAGAAGAACCACAGGATCTCCAAAAGCCGATTATCATTGCGGCAATGCAAGATATGGGCAATGTTGGTAGTATAGCAATTGATGCCATAAATAAGATTCTAAAAACGAGACCCTTCAGACAGGTTTATCCGCCGTCACCCAATTACGTAATAGATAACGGAGGCTATGTTGACTTTCAACAAGAAAGTTGGGAATATCGCTATACTCAAGATCTTATTATATTTGGTGGGGGAACAGGTCAGCCTCAGACCAATCACGAGCTTTATGATCTCTGCCAGGATATAATAGATATTGCAAAAATGTACTCTGTCCAGCTAATATACGCATTGGGAGCATTTCATACAAACAGAATTGTTGGTAAAAAACCTGAGACATTTGTTACCACAACTTCCCGTGACTTGGCCGAGCAAATCACGAAACTTGGTATGCAGATCACTCCTCAAGCGTCGCTCATAACTGGCTTTAATGGCCTCATACTGGGATTTGCTAAGATTAACAACATAAAAGGGATTGGTTTATATGGTGAGCTCAATGACCCAGGGATTCAGCAATATCGTACGGCTAAGAGCGTTTTGCAAACTCTTGAGAGACTGACGTACCAAAACTTAGGAGCCTTAGAAGAACTAGACATTATGGCGGAAGCAGTCGACAACGAAATCGAAAAGATGAAAAAAAATAGAGGATACTTGGAGAAGTAGGGAGAGAAAAAACTCGACCTTGAGTCTCTAGATATATATCTATTGATCAAATATTAACGTGGTTCGTTTTTCTGTAGGGAGAAATATTACAATGCCTGTAGCCCATTGGCAATACTTTCTCCGACCGAGTGGTCTGAATGTCCGAGGCGAGAATGGAATACCTTTCAGGATAAAAAATTCGTTCAAAATAAACTATACATGGTTAATAGAAAAGAATAAGAATAACGTGGCATTGTTTACAGTATTTGGTGCAGGTCAGTCTATATTGGTGTCGGAATCATCGTTAAGTGAGCATCTTCATACCTATATCAGCAAGAACGTTGTCATCAAATTGAGAGGCGGCAAATCGATCAGAGGAAGGTTGACTGAGTTCGATCAGTACATGAACTTAGTCCTCCAAGATGCTGTCGAGTATTCGGATAGCGAAGGCAACAGTGATGTAGGGAATAACAGACTTGGTACTATCCTCCTTCGAGCTGATAACATCCTCGTTATTGCCATTGAACCTTCGATATGAGATTGTCATGGATCGATTTAGGAATATTTCCTGCGTTTCCTAGTAAGTGGTCTAGTCCTTAGCTGCCGTCCACAACATGGACAGAATATTCCTTTATAATATATATAAACTTCACAATTACTGCAATAC
>JALZGI010000296.1 GCA_030861105.1 Thermoproteota archaeon | reverse complement strand
ATGTAATAGTTTTTCTAGAAGCATCATTTGATAGACAAAAACAAACCTTACAACAGTTTTTTGCAGATGTTCAAAATGCCACTCCTTCGGTGGTAATAGTTTCGTCATATAATTTAATCCATTTCAGGCGGTATCTGTATTCATGCAAATATTGGGTCTCGCTAAAAGACAAAAAGAAAAAGTTTGAAGGATGAGAAATATCGAGCAACGATATTATCGGTCACAATAAGTACGTTTAAGGTCAGCCGCTAAGATATTTAGCTCAACTGCAGTTAGGAACTATCCTCTTCAAATGAATATGCCAACGGAAACCCAAGAATATTATATAAAAGGTTATCGGATCTTAAAAAATTACACAGTAAAGGCCACAGATTTAAGATAATCTTATATATCTATACGATTATATAGAATATATGTCAGAACCGGCGGTTCTCGACTGGGATAGAATTGTACACAAAAACGTGAGATCTAGTGATGGACAAGATGCTGGAAACGTTGATGCTATAGACGGAGACTCGGTAGTAATAATAACTGAAGGGGCACGAAAAGAATACAAGATATCTAAATCTCAGATAGAAGGATATAATGGTGCAGAGGTGTTTTTAAAATTGACCATTCAAGAGTTGGAGAGATATAGAGTATAAACATACCTCGGGCTAAGGTAGTTCAGGTCGGAAGTAGCTTAAACTGATCGTGCAGTCAATCTTCCCTCCTTATTTCTAGAATGTTTGATTGTTCATTTCTTCTATTAACTATTGTAATAATGGAGTTAACTTCTCTATCCCTGTCAATTGATTTGCTTTTCCTTCTACTTGCTTAATTCCATTTTTCTTCATGCCGGCTTTGGTCTTCGACTGTCTGTTTCTTTTTTCTTGGGACTTCAGCTACTAAGTACGTCTACTGGTCTGGCAACATGATTACTTTCTCATGCACATAGTCGTTCAGCTTTTGTTTCGATTTTTATTGAAGTTAGCATTTTTCTGTTGAGTGGAGTCTTACTATTCTTCCACTTTCAGTTTCGTAAAGTTCAGGACTTAATGGCCATCTTATCTCTTTCTGATTGGTCAACAAATAAAGCTAACATTACTGGTCTGTTGTTACTTGCAAACTTTGGATGGTTACATAAAAAAGAAGAAGGAGATAGTCGATTGATTGACCATCGTTGTTTCTGTGTAGTAACTTTCTTGCTCTTCCTTCTCTTCTCTTATGAACTTGCCTACCTTAGATTTTGTTTTCTTACTGGTTGATGCAAGTCCTCTTTTACTTGGTTTCTTCGTGACGCCGTTGTCTCAATTAACTATGTGCGTGTTTTTATTAATGATTTAGTTGGTGTATGGGAGAAGAGTATACTACCATGCAGATGGGCATCATTATTATAAGACCTATGTACAACGAAATAGCTCATTTCCCAGTGAAGTAATATCGAAATCAATAGAATTGATTATCTCAAACAGATTGTTAGCTTAATGTAGGAGGTATCATTCGCAACAATGTAGGACAATGCTTATCTCTTCTATGTTTGAGCAAATCGTCCTAGAGAAACTAGCTCCATGGATGCAAAAAGGACAGAAAATAATAATGCGATCATATTTGTTGGTCTATTCGTTTGGTTGGGTTGAACAATTAATTTTGGGACGATAATGTCATATGCTTTATAGGAGAGCGAAAATGCATAATGTAATATACTAATTCAAAAGAGATAGGAGACATTTACACCTACATATGGTGTGTCCCCTCCTGTATTTTCTTTTAATTATAACCGGGATGGTGGAGGGATTGATTTGGTTTAATGACTCGCGGAGATATGGCCCGTCAAGCATTCTTCTACCCATATTATATTTTACTCCTGAACATTTTTGAAGATTTTAAGTTGCTTGATATACCCCGTCAATAGAACCTTAATGGCGACAATTTGCACGCCTCCCGATGATTCTTATAGAGATCTTATTAAACTATCTTCACATAGAATCTTTGTGGGAGATCAGAAGAAAAGGAGAGGTAAAGCCGGCGTGACGCCGGGCCGATTCCGGAGCCACTTCAATCTCCGAACAACAGGAGTAGGTCTTCGTTAATGAAGTGGACATGTCCGAAGTGCCCGGAGCTTAACCACGGTACAAGACACGAATCAGTTATTGGACACATCCGGAGAAAACATGAAGCCATTGGCGAGCCAATTAACCTTAATACAGGTTTGACACGTAGTCAGGCGGGCCTGAAGTCCTACGGCCAGGGGCTTTCGGGATTTCCTCATGGACCGCCTTTTTATCCCAGCATCGATAATAGCAAGTCCGGGAAATTCGACTTATATGACTACACGGAAAAATTTCTCTTACAGCCCCTGCGCCAGCAGGTCGAATTATCGAATCTCTTGAGCCAGCGTAGAAC
>JALZGI010000318.1 GCA_030861105.1 Thermoproteota archaeon | reverse complement strand
GCCTCTCCCTAGATAGCAACATTCATGCATTGTACAATAGCTGCATTATCGCATAGCGCAAGGGAAAATTATATCATTCTAGAAATATAGAATGCTTGCATTTTCTTCTTGCTTGGGATTCCGGGTTGGGGCATGATCGCGGAGAGACGGGCGGCGTGGAAAGTCGCAGACACGCGTGCGAGGGGCCGTAAGGGTGCTGCCTCACCAGATTAGGGCCACGGCTCTAGTCAAGTACAAGCGGGAACCCGACCACTGGAAACCGCAGCCGAAGTAGCGCCCGGCCCCGCCTCACCCTTGACCGGCTTTGCCCAAAAAATCCGTTTTGCGGCTGATTTCTTATAGGTTTAATAATCTAACCTTAGCAATTTTATTCTCAATTCTGAATTTTTGGGCAAAGCCCCCTTGACCTGAGAGGATTAACCGATGGCCGACGACCCGCTTGAAGAAGAGTTCATCCAGATCTGCAAAATGAACAAAATTCAGTACACGCGGCCCGAGCGGGAACCGGAAAATCCGTCAAATCTCGATTTCTACTTGCCGCATTACAATTTGTTTGTGGAGGTAAAGCAGTTTCACACAGACCGCCTTTGCAAGCAAATTGAGGGCCACGGTAAGGTCATGGCACTTATCGGCAAGGAGTCCGTCAGGGCATTCGGAATGATGATCAAAGACGCGAGGCAGAATGTCTGAATACCATTGCCAGTGCAGTAAATGCGGATGGTGGAACCCTTTCATTGATCCGGAGGCAAGGGAAATGGCTTGGGCGCTGCATTTCTCGTATCACAAGGCCGCTTGACCACATCACCCCACCCGTCCATGATGGCGCAAAGGAAAGCCGATGAAAAAAGCAATTTCAGGCGAAGCGCGTGGACACGACATTCACGACGGCAAGGAAAGGAAACTTGTCAAGCTGCAATCGGCACAGCTCTCCCTGTTTCAAACCTTCCTTCCGCGAGACGAAAAATATTCCAACACAATAGAGCTTTACGACGCCATCCCCAAGTTTTCCACCAAGCGCCTGATGTCGAAAGCACGCATAGGGCCAGAAGGGCAGGAAGTTTTTCTCCCCACATTGGAGCGCGAGTTCAGGTACAAGGACACCACCTATATTCTAAAAATGAAACCTGCGAGGATCACCAACAAAAAGAAAGAAAAGAAAGAGGAAATCGAATATTACCCGAGCGAACGCGAGGAACTCGTAGAAGAAGCCCTTAGAAAGCTGGCCTGCGATCCCTTGAACGGCGCGTATATCGGCGCTCTCGCCGGCGTGCAGTTCACCATGTACGAACTAAGGGAAGAGCTAAGAAAAAGGGGGCATTCGATATCGCTCAATGATTTGAAAAAATCGCTCCTGATCTGCCGGGGCGCAGGCCTTCATGTCACGAAATCAGGAGAGGACGATCCTCTTCTGGAATCCAGCATCTTTCCCACGGTGATGATCTCAAACCGCAAGAGTTGGAGGGCCGACCCCAAGGGTTCGCGCTGTTTCGTCCAGTTCAATCCCTTAGTTACGGCTAGTATCGAGGCCCTGACCTTCCGTCAGTTCGATTACGAAACATTAATGAGCTACAGGATGCAGCTTTCAAGGTGGCTGCATAAGCGCCTGTACCATAACTACATAAACGCGGGGCTCATGCAGCCTTACCACTTCCTTCTATCGTCGATAAAGCGGGATAGCGGCCTCCTGAATAATGAGCGGATCAGCCAGGATATTAAATATCTCGAACAGTCCCTAGAAGAACTCGAAGAGAAAAAAATCATTTGGGGCTTCGATAAGGAAGTAAGGCGAATAGGACGCAATAACCAGATCGATGACGTGCTCTACACCCTGAAGGCTTCGATGGATTTTATTAAGGAAATGAAAGCGGCCAACGCGCATCACGCCGACATTCAAAAAAAGCTGCCTCTTATGTTAACGCATCAGAAATAGTTGTAGTTCTGAGATGCAACCGGCCCTTTAGGGATGTGGTTCTGAGATGCAACCGAACGTGAAATATGTAGTTCTGAGATGCAGCCCAAGTCTTTGAAATATATTCTGAAAACAAAATATGTAGCTCTGAGATGCAGCCGAATCGAAAATATGTAGTTTTGAGATGCAACCGGGCCGGAAAAATTGTCGGGTTGTAGTTCTGAGATGCAACCACTTTCCAAAAACTCAAGAAAATTCAACACTTTAAATCAAAATTGCCCTCCCTATCCTCTTAACCTTTACAGACCGTTGCATCCTCAGCTTAACTTTTTCCATGTGCTAGACTCCGCACATGGACCGACAACATGGCTTGCCCAAAAC
>JALZGI010000286.1 GCA_030861105.1 Thermoproteota archaeon | reverse complement strand
TGGCCTTCATGGGAGCTCTTGCATATGTGGTAAGAGTTTATGCACGTCTAGTAGAACTTGGAGCAGAGACACCAGCAAAGAACCCATATGTAGCTGAAATGTACAAGCTCGCTCTGGAAGGAAAGCTATACAGCAGATCCATCCCATAGACTTAAACAAAAAGACTGAAGAAAAAATTGCTTCTGGATTTAAATCCTTATTTTTTTAATATACCTTGTAATAAGAGTCAAGCTTACATCAGTCACATTTGAATGACTAGTGTCTCTACTGCTTATATTTCAAGTCATGATAAACGCTTTATGATCTGATGTATAATCAAGCGAACTGAATTTCGATCATGGGCAAGAATATCTGGGAGGAAGGGTAGCGCCGATCTATCTTCCCAGGCTAAGACCAGATACTAGCAATATTATCCTAAGGAAAGAAACCTGGGATGGTACAAACAGGTGTGTCCGATCCTGAAACATATTTAATTATTTATTTTCGTCGGCTACCCTTCACTCCCAAGGAACTTATTTATACAAAGGATTAAGGTGCAGATATATGGGGAGTAGCAAGAAAGTAGTCAAATTTCATGGAACTGAGGTAGAAAATGTATCTATTCTTTATGCAACTAAATCATATTCAAAACCAGATAAAGAAATTTTTGGGGAATTCGACGCCGCAAAAAACGCTGAAAGGTGTGAAACATTAAACGTTGAGATAGTCTCAGACTATGTAACCATAACCTTTTACAAAGAGGAAAGCAGTAATTCGATTATACGCAGAGAATTGATTCCCGCGCATTCAATTCAACATATTTGGGTGAAGGACCTGTTATTACCGGAGTCTGGTGGACCGTAAAAAAGATATTAAGAGCTTACTATCTTCTAACCTAGAAAAAGAAATAAAGGAAGCTCGAGTAAATTTTTGTCAACGCAGAATAAATATTGCAAGAACGAGGAAAGACACACATGCGGTATAGGCAAGGTTTAATGTAAAATGTTTTTATGATGTTTTGGCAAAACCAAATTCCTTTAGCTTTCTGTCCTGACTGGAATTATTGGCATAACTTCACTACGCTCTCCACGAGTTTGTCGTGTTTAGATGACAAATAACCAAAGTCGTAGGCCGAGTCATATGCAGGAAGGCTAGTTCTAACGCTCCTACTGCGTGATGTTATATGCCTCAGGAATATCAAGAACCCCAACCACAAAGGAGTCGCATAACAATATTCTCTTACTTATCTCTCCCAGCCTTTTTTGCTGATATCCTGACCTGCATGAAGCCCGCTTTAGATTTGAGTCCAAAACAATGTGAGGATCACTGTTTGCCTTACCGATACAGCCGTCCATAACTTGCTCTAACTTCTTTTTGTTAAAAAGGCAGATGAAAGTCTGATTCGTCTGTCATAAAGAATCTGCATTTGTTAATCATCTTATCGTGTCAACATGATATAAAGGAAATGTATCCACTCAAACCATTACAATAGCTGCAGTGCTTCGTGTCCAATCCTTCCATAAAGGTCATTTTTTACCATTGTGCTTAGAAATCTATTAGCTTTTTCTGGGTCGCAACAGTAGGTTCTTTTCCTTCATGTGTTCTCGTTTCATATGTTCTTCTTTATCTGTCTATTGGCTTTTGCTAATCATACTAGACAGTTTGTTTTTCAATACGCCCTGCGCTCCAAGTCCAATTAAACCAAGAATAAGAAGTGTAGAGGATAAGGCAGGGAGTATTGATACCATCAGTATACTATTTGTTGTCTCCTCTATCTGTCTAATTAGTATCTCATTATCAGGATAGTATGAAGAAACTGTTTCAAACACCATGGGAGGTATGAATACAATACCTATTCCTATACAAAGCATTACAACTGATATGATCGAAGTTATAGTAATAATAGTAACTTTATTCACTTGTTACTGATGTCTGCAGGGCGTTGTAAACCTTGTGGCCATTTCTTACTGTTGAATATACTACTCGCTACTCAATAATCCTAAATGCCACTACGTGGTTCTTTTTCCGGTTGTGTAGGGAGCTGCGTATGAATGACAGCGGCCCATTCAAATCTCCATTGTTCGTTTGTTTGGATATAGGTCACTGTTTGCATTCGAATTATGTTCCTTTTTTTGTTAACTGCTTGTTCCATTCTTCTTATATCCTGATCTCGCAGGATTGGGCAGTAATAAGGGATATAATGTGTGCCAGAAAAGGAGGTCGGGAAAAGTAGGAATCAGTTTACTTTTCTGCCTAATAGGCATGCAACTATTTACTTCTGTGTATGACAATACTTTTCCTCTAATCCATGAAAGAAAATTGGTTTGGGTTTTATCGTAGGTAACCCTTAGTTCAACTATTATGCAATTCCCAATTCCACAAGCTAGGCAATAGTCTTAAGATGAGAAGGAAATAGCTGTCGTATAGGAGGGGATAGAATATATAGAATTCTTGCACTTTTCGAATAATATATTGAAAAGTAGCTAACAGGCGATATGAATACCACAATAATTAATTATCACCCCTTATATATCATTAATAATGTCAGAAGAGGAAAATATAGACGACTATTTGTCAAGCAGAGAACGCGAGCATATAGAGGATCAAAATCAGCCCAATGTGGAACCCTCAGTGGCTGGAGGAGTATATAAGGCGGTGGTAGAGGGCGAAGATACAGACACAGACGAAGGAAGAGAAACTATTTCTACCGCTGAGGAGTTACAACCCCCAGCACAACCCCGTCCTCAGCCAAAACAACAAGGTAAAAGGGCTTCTATAAGAAGAATCCAAAAATCTATAGCTGATGTCTCAAAACAGATGGAGAAACAAACAGCACAAATTAACAGGGTAAATCAGGTTGTTCAAACATTGCAAAAGCAAACTAAGTCTGGTCAGAAACAATCTGATGTTCTTAACCAAATAAAATCTCAGGTGAACCAAATACAAAGACAGGTAGCTCAGGTTCAAAAGATAGTGCAAAAGAAACCTTCTACACCTCTAGCACGTAAATCTGCTAAGAAAAAGACCGCAAAGAAAAAGAAAAGGTAACTCACATCCCCCTCCTTTTCTTGTTCATCCAAGCTCCATTATGGAAACGGAAGAGGACAACATGCATCTATAACCTATTCTATAACACTTATCCCTTCTTGAAAATGAGGGTCAGAAAATGTCTGTGGGCCTCGTTCTTGGAGAGAAATTCCTTTGTACAAACCGTACTCTAGACGGAAGTGGAATATGGCAGCTGGACTTGGTCTTCGTTAGAAGAGAAATTATTAAAATATAGAAAAACACGTTGGACAAATCTTACTTCAAGACAACGCTCATACCGGGGATAAGGGGAATATTATCTATGAGGCGGATCCCGCAAAGCCCTATTTTTGTTGACGGCAAGGGAACAGTAGGCTTTATTCCTTCCATTAGCGAACCATTTTGTAGTAGCTGCGATAGAATAAGGTTGACATCTGATGCGAGACTATTAACTTGTCTCTTTGAGAAGTCAGGGTTCGAACTTCGAAACTTAATCCGGAAATGGCAGCCCCAGCGTGAAATCAAGAGACAGTTGATAGAGACTTTCAAGAAAAAACCTCAAGGCATAATGCATAGAACAGGTGATTAATAATATTCGTGACAAGTGAAACGAGCTTGACCGCCAAATCAATCAAAATAAAGTTATTCGCGTCGGCAAGAGAAGTCTTAAATGGAGAGAACGAAATAGTATTACAATTCAAACAAGGTGCAATAGAATCTACGGAACTTCGAGAGAGGATTTTACAAGTTTACCCACAGCTTAGACGAATTCCCTTCGTCCTGGCTATAAATTACAAAATAGTCAGAGATAAGCCATCACCACCGACCGATGTACGAAGTAAGATGAGTAGTAGCATGTCCCCCATAATCATAACGGGAGAGGATGAGATAGCACTTCTGCCGCCTATTAGTGGTGGTTAAAAGAGGAATATTTTGTTAAATGATACATATAACTAAAGAACCAATAAACATTTCTCAAATGATGACAGACTGTGAAGACAAGTCTGCTGGTGCTATGGTTCTTTTCACTGGCTCTGTGCGAAATCACAATGGGGAAGAAAGAGTGTCTGGAATCTATTATGAAGCATACGAGGAAATGGCAAGGAATATACTAGACGAGATTGAAAAGGAAGTCCTTAAGAATTGGAAGATAAGAAAGTTCATTGCAATACATAGAACTGGCAACCTTAGAGTAAAAGAGATCAGTGTAGCAATCGCAGTGACCGCAGAACATCGCTACGATGCCTTTGAGGCGTGCAAATACGCAATTAATAATATAAAAACCAGAACACCCATATGGAAAAAAGAATTTTTTGAATCGGGAAAATCGATTTGGAGAGAGGGTGTAATACCAACTCAGGGAGATGAATTCACAGCAAGGAAGGATCTTCAATGAGTGATAATTTAAGTGGGATGTTCGATGTTTCTGACAAATATGACACGTCACGCTTGGCAAGTGCCCAAGCAATAATTAAGATAACCCCTTCTACAACAAAACTGATTAAAGAAGGAAAGACGCCTAAGGGTAACATTTTTGACGCAGCAAGAGTCGCCGCTACCCTGGCTGCAAAAAAAGCGCCTGATCTAATACCATATTGCCATACTATTCCTATAGATGACGTAAAAATCCTTTTTTCTTTTAATGAAAATGCTAACTCAATTGAGATTAAGGCTCAGGTAAAAACCGTGTGGAAGACCGGTGTGGAGATGGAGGCCTTAACCGCTGCTTCAGTCGCCTCTCTAACGATCTATGATATGTTAAAACCAATAGATGAATCATTGTCAATCGAATCAATAAAAGTGATTGATAAACAAGGCGGCTCTAAAAATCTTCTCCACTATGAATCCAGAGAAAAGTATACAGCAGCCGTACTTGTTAGCAGTGATTCCAGAGGGCCCAAGGAAGACAGGTCAGGAAAAATTATCGTTAACAAGCTAAAAAAAAATGGATTTAAAATTATAGAATACAAGGTAGTTGCTGACGACGCTGGGTTAATTGAATCAAATCTAAAGAGGTTTTGTGATGAACTGGGAGTCAATCTTGTCCTGACTACCGGCGGAACTGGTGTGGGTCCTCGAGATAATACACCCGAAGCGACAAAAAAGATTATCCGAAAAGAGGTGGATGGAATAGAAGAGACACTTAGATGTTTTGGTCAAAGAAGAGTACCTTCGTCCATGCTTTCCAGAGGAGTAGCAGGGATTAGGGATAAGACGATAAT
Organism: Thermoproteota archaeon; assembly: GCA_030861105.1. Taxonomy (GTDB): domain Archaea; phylum Thermoproteota; class Nitrososphaeria; order Nitrososphaerales; family Nitrososphaeraceae; genus TH5893. The sequence goes on along the minus strand of JALZGI010000286.1, from coordinate 5,833 downwards.
TGTTAATCTACCTGGTAGTACAGGCGCAGTTACTCAATCTTTGAATGCCATACTTCCCGGGTTGTTACATGCATTTGAGATGTTGGAAGGAGAAAAACACTAAATAGTGACATCTCGTCTCTGTCAGGTGATTTCTTTTATACTATAACAATAAATTTAAGGACATAGGGTATTGTACCTATGTCTGCAGTACCTATCTCCTCTATGTTAAAGATAAACGACGACAACACAAGTAACAATATTATAATCTTAGACAAAAACAAGACAGCAGCCGATGCGGTAAGTTTAATGAAAGAGAAGTCAGTTCGTTGCGTCCTTGTTTCGAATAAGGAAGATAACCAGATCATAGGATTAGTCTCTAAAACAGATATACTTTACAGAGTTGTTTCATTGCATAAAAACCCTGCTAGAACTTTGTTGAAAGACATAATGTCAGCACCGATCATTTCTATACCATTAGAGATGTCAATATCTGATACACTGTCAGTGATGGAGAAACATGATATCAGACAAGTGGTAATTAGCTCAGGTTCTACGAATGTTTATGGCATTGTGGACAGAGAAGAAATTATCACCAAGATGGAAAAAGCAGTAGTGCAGATGGAAATTGCTTCGAAAGAAAACTCGTCGACTCCATTATGTATCATGAATCCTCTTGCATCCTTACACATTCAGGAAAAAAGTTCTTCACTTATATGTCCCCACTGTAAGACAGAGTATACCAAAAAGGAATTGTTGTCAAGACATGTGCGGGAAACGCATCCTGCCTCCGAGACTTCGGTCTGACTTGAAATGCAATGAATGGTCTTAGGTCTAGAATATTGGTTTGCAGAATTGAGATCAAATATTAGAATTCCTTCGAATAAGTTACGGGTTTGCTATCTGATCGCCAATGTACGAAAGTCCAGGTAACAGATTAACTTTAACTTTGCTTCCAGCCTTGATAAGTGTAGTCCGTTCATCGGCCAACACGTACCCATTGGACATGGTCAACGTTGTTAGAGATTCGGTTTCTCCACCAATAATATTAGCCTCATATTCGCCGTTTTTAGCGGTACTGAGTCGCACATAAATTATTTTTGTAAAGTTCGGGAATCTTTTACGAGCATTCCATTCTTGTACCATTCTGGCCTGTACCCTCAAAGGTTTCACCTTGACGTGTCCCGATAACAACTTAATAATTGGATAAGCAAAAACAATAAAAGCATTGATAGCGCCCTGTATTGGTCCTGGCATTATTATTATTGGCTTGTCCTTGATCACGGCCACTCCTGTTACCCTTCCACGATCTAACTTAACTCCATGAAAAAATATTGTTGGCTTACCCATAGAGGTAACCGCTGTTTCAACTAGGTCATAGGTCCCGATAGAAGAACCACCTAGAGTTAAGATAAGGTCCATAGATTGAGCAATGGCGCTTTCTATACGGCTTCGTATTTTTGAAACATCATCAGGAACTATACCCATTCTGAATGGTAGTGCCCCCAATTCCTGGACCAATTTAGACATTATACCACTATGAGTATCCAAGACTTTTCCTGCTTTTGCATATCTCGCATCATTTGTAAGCTCATTACCAGTAGATATTATGGCTACCTGTGGTCTTTTAAAGACCTTGACCCTAGTAACATGTATTAATTGTAATAGGCCTAGATCCTGCGGCCTCAAAATGCTACCAGCTTTTATTACCTCCTGACCCTTCTTTATGTCGCTGCCTCGAGGGTATACAAAGGATCCTGCTGGAAGGGCTCTTATCACATATATCCTGCTTTTCGTGTCATCTATGCGGGCATCTTCAAGGGGGATCACAATATCTGCTCCATGAGGCAAAAAACCCCCAGTCATTATTCTGACTGCCTGTTGTTTTCGTAGAAAACTTCGCCGATGGGCACTCCTATTGGGTTTGATATGACCTTCCGCCAGCCTTAGAACTGCTGGCGTTTTCTCTGTTGCTTGAGATATGTCTCTAGAGTGTAATGCATAACCATCCATATGAGAGCAATTGAATGCTGGAACGTCAAACGAGGAGATCACGTCCTGTGCTATTACTCGAGCGTATGAATTGCACACACCGAGTGTCTCATAGTGGAGCATCCTGTTACATATGACGAATTTTTCGATAATATTGCTAGCTTTTTTTATAGAGATATATGGCAAATTTGAACTCAGTGTCATTTAAGCCATACATAATTTGAACACATCTTATAAATTAGAACACATTTAGAAAATCCAAGAGTAACCCTGCTGACGTTCTTATAGGTTTTGCCAAGGTGGTTAGGATGCCGACCTCAGACTATCTATCTTTCAGTTTTTCTAATTATCAGTTCCTCTCAAAACTCAAGATGGCTCTAAACTTTTAAGCTGCATCTAGTGTTAGTGTATTACCTTTCATTGATCGAGATTATCCAAATTATTAACTAGTGATACAATCATGAACATACACTTGTTACGAAATTGAAACCATGACAACAACTCATGACATGATAAAGAATCATACCTCATTCTTATTATAGAAATTGTTACATACCAGAGAGAAGTTACAAATAGACAGAAACACTAAGAGATGCGCTCTTCATTCGAAGATGATGGTAAGGAGAAGAAACCACTTAGACGGATTCTACTTGTCGATGATGAAGCGGACGTTATCTCCGTCTTCAAAATGATTCTGGAAATGAATGGGTATGAAGTTGATGCATACACTAGCCCTAAAACTGCACTTGAAAACTTCAAACCAGATTTTTATGGCTTATTGCTATTAGACATTCGAATGCCTACAATAGGTGGATTTGAATTGTACAGAAAAATGAGAAGCATTGATAATAAGGTCAAAGTTTGCTTTATCACTGCATTTGAAGATTATCGCGAGGAGTTTCGTGAATCATTTCCTATGTTAGACGAATTCAAATATTTTATTAGAAAGCCAAAAGCTATAGAGGACTTAGTAAACCACGTAGCTACGATCCTCGGCTAAGACGAAAAAATGTCCTTACAGATCTACATCATGGGCATCCGGTTTCCACTCTAAGAGCAATCTCCTTGTAGTTATCTATATCAACTACAAAGATACCCTTGCTGTCTGCAATCTGCATTATTCTATTAGTATTGTGAATTCGTTATCTTGTTTCTCTTCCACGCTACTATGCTCCATACTTATATACTTATATTCAAGGATTTTCGATAATTCCTTTTTATCTGTTTGACGCGGTCATGGAATATCTGAACTGTTTACCCGTCGGAATACAATTCGAACCTTCCAACACGAAGGCTTCAACCGTAAATGATATGAACATAGTGGGCATAAAAACAGCCTCTCGTTATCTATTAGTTAATCTATGAATATACTCTGTGTGACTAAGTCTTCTCATTCCTAGTCAACAAATACAGTAAAATCGAACTATATTTAGATGACAAATAAAAGAAATATGACTAAAATCAGGACCATCGATAATGTAAATGCATTAGCATCATTATCTCTAGGTGCAGAAGACATGGTTGCTAAGGTATTGCAATCTTCTATGGGTCTTGATTCCAAGAACAAAGGAAATGGTTCAGTTGGTTTTTGGAACACTGACGGACAGATGGTTAGCTTGTTGCCGCTTGAGAGGAGAAAACAATTGAAAGTGAGTTTTAGCAATGGCAAGTCTCTTCCAGCCAAGGTTATAGGTAATGGTCCGTATTCTGATATTGCACTTCTGAAAATTCAACCCATCGATGATGATAGCATTTTCCCAAAACCAGTAGAGAACGGTGATTCTGAAAATCAGAAGACAGGACAGTTTGCTCTTGCTTTTGCTAACTCCTACGGAGGATATCCTAGCATTACACAAGGGATAGTAACGAGCCAAAGAAATTCAATTAGAGGAGGAGGCTGGCAGTGGACAGCCAAGATGGATAAAAAGATCATTGTTGATTCTCTGAATCCAAGATATTTAGCAGGCCCACAATCACTCCTGGAGAAAAATCTGGATACGGATGACAGCAATAACAGTCAAGGGAGACCAGAATAAAGTAGGATATGCTACCAGTTAATGAAGACATAATTGTTAATGCTGTCCAAAAAGTGAGTAAAAGCGTTGTAAATATTGCAAGTGTGAGAACGGCAAAGGACCAACAATTTCGTGTATTTCCAATTGAAGGCGTTGGTTCTGGTGTAATAATTGACAAGAGATGTCATGTCCTCACAAACAATCATGTTGTTGATAATGCCCAAACCCTAAAGATTACATTAGCCAACGGAAGTATATTCGAGGGAAAAGTGGTAGGAACTGATGAGACAACAGATTTGGCCGTAGTGAAGCTAGATTCTACAGAATCACTCCCATTTGCAGAGTTAGGAAATTCTGATAATTTGATGACTGGACAAATAGTCATTGCAATAGGTAATCCGTTTGGTCTAAGTGGAGGACCAACAGTAACTACCGGAATAGTAAGCTCATTGAATAGAAAGATTCAATTCGAAAAGGGTGTGCTGGAATTAATTCAAACTGATGCGGCAATAAACCCAGGCAATTCAGGGGGACCTCTCATAAATACAAAAGGTAAGGTTATAGCTATTAACACAGCAAAAATGCCATATGCACATGGTATTGGATTTGCAGTACCAATCAACACTGCCAAAACAGTAATGATGGAGTTAATACTGAACGGACGGGTAAGCAATAGACCATGGATTGGAATCTCATATGTAAAAATAACGAGACAATTGGCCCACTACTACAAACTACCAACAACAGAAGGTGCTTTGATTGCGCATGTAGAACCAAATAGTCCAGCCTATGACGCGGGATTGAGAAAGGGAGATATAATCGAAGCAGTTGATGGCAAGAGGATAGACGATACCGTGGAAATCTCATTGAATGTGAGAAAGAAGAATATAAATGATAAGCTAACGGTACGTATCAACCGATACGGTAGACGGTTTGAAACTCTGATACAACTTCTGGCACGGCAATAACTTCCTATTATTTTTTGGACTTCGTTCTAATTTGTAGCGCGGCTAGTCGTCAGGCTTGTACATTAGTACAAACATCTGACGCAATCAGTTCAGGACCCGAGGCTATTTCCTATATAATTTAAATCGCTGGCGTCATTTCAACCTTTATCCTTTACGCAGTTATTATTATATTACTTCAATTAGCAACCGTTCTGTAAACAGTTGGGACGAGAGAAACTTAAGGCCCAAGAAGGACCTTAGTCAATATTTTCAATTCAAGTTAATTCGAGGATGAGAATACGTCATGAACAATGTAACCATCAGTATAATTTTATTTCCCTTGGGTTTATAGTTCAGTACGGCCTTAGAAAATAGCTCGGCATATCTCCGCGTAATGGAATTACAAAAAAAACTTGCAACGCAAGTTTTAAGGGAAGATAGACTGAGGTACGAGGAAATAGAAAATGTTTGTGGTGTAGATGTGTCGTATGGAAAAGAAATGGCTTATTGTTCGGCCCTCACACTAAACAGGAATAATTGGAGGGTGACGGAGGTGGTGAATATTAGAATTCAGTCACCTCAGCCATATATTTCTGGACTATTTATGTTAAGAGAAGCCAGACCCATATTGGCCATACTTAAGGTATTGAAAAAGGAAGTCGATTTATTACTTATAGATGGACACGGAGTATTACATCCTAGAAGGTGTGGTTTGGCTTGCTATATTGGAATAGCTATTAACAAGCCGACAATTGGAGTGGGCAAGCGTCTTCTGTGTGGTTCTGTGCGGGAGGATCAGTTTATCCAAGATCGTGGAGAGATTATAGGATTCAAAGTCAATAACACCAGACACAAAAAAAGGCCAATTTATGTTAGTGTGGGCAATTTAATCAGTCTAGG
>JALZGI010000283.1 GCA_030861105.1 Thermoproteota archaeon | reverse complement strand
GTTTAGTACTATCCGCAACTTCATCCCTTGGCAGTGCAGATATCTATCTGCATTATTACCCTATAACATCAAATTGCAAATAATCACTATTTCCTGGTCTTCAGAAGAACAAATACCGCAACTGCACCCATCATACCCCCAAGGACTAGCAGCACCTGAATTGGGAAGCCACCAGTCGCTGTAACGGTCCCTTCGGGTGCTTCAGCAGTGACAAAGGCAAGCTCATTGTCCCCAGATTTTTCAACCCTTGAAAATCCAGCAATTTGAATCTGACCACTGGGTGGAGGTGTTGTGGATTCAATTTCAACCTGTGCTCCGTTAATGCTAGCAGATGCATGAGTTACTTTTTCGCTAAAAGTTCCCTCTCTAAAGCTGCTCTCTCCAAGCGAGTATATGGAGACAACCCTCGCTCCCCCTATTTCTTCAAAACCAGACCCGGCAGCTCCTGCCTGACTTCCAGTCGGATCAAATAGAAAATGCCAACGCTCCATATCAACTCCCAAATCTTGAAAATTAAATAGAGGCTCTCTCATAAGACCCGAAGCCTGCGAATTTAACAGGGCTTGTGCGAATTCGGGATATGTTGCTTGAATTAAACCAATAGGATAGTTAACACTAATATTTCCATATTGTGGCGCATTGACAGGGAGCGGTTCGTCCACTAAAACACTTCTCCAATCAAGATCTAATACATTACCCTGCTCGCTTCTGTCTAATACTATACTAGAAAGTATACCCTCAAGGACCACCTTGTAGGCTAGCTGTACTTTATCAGGGGCACCCTTTAGAGAACCAGTATAATCTAGTGTCGCATTTTCTACTCTGACAGGGCTTCCTTTCTGGGTGGTTATATCCGAATTAATTGTATTGATAAGCTCAGGCATTCCCGGATCCGACGTGTTGAGAGAGAATTGGACCCTGTCATCCTTGCCGTTGAATTGCTGTGCCAGCGGGCTTCCAGGTTCATATTCTATAGTTATAAATCTTATGGCTGTTAGGAGAGCATCAGCTTTATCCGTGGTTGGAACCATTGAAGTTGTCATTTGCACAGCCAATGCTTGAATGTAAATTCCAGAGGAAAATGTTAGCAATAAAACGGAAAGGAGGAGAACGATTCTCAGGTACACACTGGAAACATCATATCCCCTGTTTATAATCTTTATCTACGAGGAAGACAAGCGCTTTCATCGTTAGTAAGATACTACTGCAGATCTGATAGGGCCGTAAATTTTAGATTGCTGGGTATGTGATCATAGCGAGCTTTGATCACAGTCCTGGCGGGAGGAACAGGTTCAGTAAAAATAGTTAGGGGACTTGCTTCTGGTTCGAATGAAAATCTTAACATTATTTCAAATGTTGGTGACAATATTTGGCTGTACGGCCTTTATATTTGTCCTGATATAGACACAGTTCTGTATGGCTTAGCGGGAATACTTTCGAAAAGAGGGTGGGGGATTAAAAATGACTCATTTAACTTTCTTGACCAGATGAACAAGCTCCAGCAGGATGTATGGTTCAAACTTGGGGACCGTGATATCGCCACACACTTGTTTAGGACAGCACTGATAAAAAAGGGAAAGAGTCTTACTGAAGTTACCGATTGGATCGCAAAAAAATTGTCCGTATCAGAAAAAATACTTCCTGCGACAAATGAGCAGTTGCAGACAATCATAGTAACAGATGAAGGACCAATGCACATCCAAGAATTCTGGGTAAAATACAAGGGAAACCCTAGAGTAAGAGACGTTCAATATATCGGCGCAGAGAGCTCAACTCCTGATCCCAATCTGCTCAACTCTCTTAAAAATTCGGAATCGATAATTATTGCCCCAGCCAACCCTATATCAAGCATTAGTCCCATCCTACAAGTTAAAGGAATTAGAGAGTTGTTAAAAAAATTGCGCAAGAGAGTTACTGCTATCTCTCCGCTAAAAGGTGAACAAGCAATTAGTGGACCTGCAGTCAAATATATGAAGGCAATGAACGTTACTAACTCTCCGGTAGGCGTTGCAGAATTTTATTCGGATATCATTGGCAATTTTATAATTGATTCATGTGACTCTATCATTTCCTCGAAAATTGCTCGTTTGGACATCAACGTATTTAAAACAGACATCATCATGAGGAACCGTCGTGACGAAATGAGATTAGCCTCCTATATTAAGAGCCTTAAATCTTGAAAGTCTTTGCAATAGTCCCCGTAAAACCCTTTGAAAGCGCCAAGTCAAGACTTGGGACGTTACTCAACAAATACGAAAGAGAGCGTCTATCCAAACTTCTACTCAAAAGAACCGTGAGTGTCTTAAAGCGGAGCTCTCGCATAAGTGCAATAGTTCTAGTATCTCCGGATCTCGGCGTTGAGAAAATAGCCCACATGCACGGAGTAACGTTCTTAAAGGAAAGACTCCAGGACGGGGTGAATTCAGCCGTGAAACTTGCAGAGAAGTATTGTTCCCAGGCAGGTGCAGAGGCCACCCTTGTGTTGCCCTTGGATTTGCCACTCCTTCTCCCAGAAGATATTGATACAGTATGCAACGTTGCTCTTACGACCGCTAGTTGCATAATATTATGCCCGTCGTACAAGCTCGATGGGTCAAACCTCATGCTGAGAAAACCATCTAATATAATACAAACATCTTATGATTCAAATAGCTACATAATGCATGCTCTTGAAGGAGCAAGAAAGAACATAAAGACAAGTATCTTATTTATTCGCCGGGTAATGGTTGATATAGATACTAAACAGGATATAACCGAGTTCCTTACATCGAACGAAGCCGATGAACAAATCGCTCTTTATCTCAAGGGTATTCTAGACAAAAAAGGGTTGTATATTGCTTGAGCGTGGAGTAGTCATTAGGCTAATCTCTTTTTCCATTTAAACAACCTCCCGGAATCCTAGTATCTTGCTAGGTTTTTTACATCTAAGTTACCCCGTCCAATTATGTAGAGTCTATCTCGTACCAAAGAGGTATCCTTGGTACTAAAGAGGCCAAATCACTTTTTGTCGCCCTGCCAAATCAACGATTCGGGACAATACTGTAGCCTACTTATACAAAATGCTACGCGACCTCCAATTCATTTGCAACCAGAAGCATCTATTTTGGGCTACTCTGTTTCCAGCATAAAAAGCGTATGTAGCCGTCTCCGATGAATAAAGAATAAATTTGGACAATTCCAGGTAAGACCTATGGCAAATCCACAGACTTTTGGCAGTGTTACATATGAATGTATGAGGTGTGGAACTGTTGTCTCCATTGAAGAATTATCTCGCCTACCTGAAATAAAGTGTATTTGTGGTTTTCGCGTCTTTCGCAAGTCGCGCCAACCTGTCGTGAAGCAACTAAAAGCAATATGACGAGATAAAAACACCAAGTATT
>JALZGI010000280.1 GCA_030861105.1 Thermoproteota archaeon | reverse complement strand
GCCATGAAGAAATTGAGGATGAGCAGAATCTACCTTTTGCTTACGCTCCTCATATTCCTGCGTACGGAACTCTGATTCAGAAGGTGGAGAATCGCGTTGATACCGGTCTTTTATTTCGTCTTTTGTTAGAGACGAATGCAGGTTCTCTCCATCATAACCTTCGATATAATACTTTGGAATATAATAGCGCTTTTTGCCCATCAGCCCTTCGGTCACCTCAACATAATTACTGGCTACACTTTGAACCTTACCCAAATCTTCATCATCACTTGATTTTACTTTCTTGTCAAGGATCTTCTCCCATGGCATTCCGACATTATCCTGTGACTCCGGTGCAGGGTTAGAGGATCTATTGCTACCACTTGTAGGACCCGACGCCGCATACGTCGGTATACTGCTCTCAAAGTCAGGATATTGTCTTGTAACCTCTGATCGTCTCTGGTTATATTCTGGGGTCTCAAATTCTGTTGGTTGAGGTTCCTTCTCCTTCTCAAAACGAGACTTGACCTCATCCTTAGTAAGAGAGACCCATAAATTGTCCCCGTCATATCCTTGGATATAGTATTTTGGAACAAAATAGTAATTCTTAGAGACTAATCCTTCTTTCGTTTGAATGTAATCCTTGGTTATGCTCTGAATTTTACCAAGATCCTTGTCGTCACTTGACTTTACTTTCTTTCCGATTGCCTTATCCCATGAGATAATGTCAGCCAATCTGTTATCAATAGCTATTTTTGAACATCCAATTTAATAGTTTCATTTATTCTTTTGTGATTTTATTGAAAATACATGAGTTAAAAAATGATGTGATAATATGTTAAACATGGGAAGGTTCACGAACTCTTCTTGGGCAAGACTGACATAACCTAACTATCCAACGACCAGGTTGATCTATCTTGCTATTGTTTCATTCCATTGCAATATCAAGGGTTAGTTCCTACTACTCTTGCGCTGAACTTGACGGACTCGGACTGTTGTCCATTGTCTCCACCATTTTGGCTGCCTTCACCCCCTTGAGAAGGACTAGTTATGTTGCTGGACGTTTGCGATAAGGGATCGGCAATAGTTCCAGTTATCCCTCCTGCACCTTTTATATTAAAAACACTGACAGTAATGTTCCCAGTATATGGCTTTTCAAGTGTAACTCGTTCATATGCTCTTCCCCCTTGCACTGCTTGATTTTCTTTTTTCCAGAGTTCTTGTCCATCATCAGAATATACTGCTATATCATAACTTTGTATAGGAACCATCCGCTCAATCAATGAAGGATTTGTATATCCTGTTGCTCCCATCGTAGTCGGTCCGCCTGTCTCATTTGTCTCTGTCATCGGAAATGTTTGGGGTGACGCTGGCGGAGCAGAGGCATTTAGAAACACAATTTCCATGTCAAAGCCGTTTTCTGGAAGAAGAGATGGAGGCTGTCCCCATCTTAGTTGCACCCTGTATGTTCCCTTATCGGAGAGTTGTTCAACTACCGGAATATTTGTTGATGTCGTGTTGAGTACTATGTCTTGTTGATTAGAAGAGTCACTAGCGTTACCAGGTGGTTCCAATTGTCTCTCCTCATTTTCTCTCCCCGGAAGATCCTGAGCATAAACAGGTAAAGTCAATATCATTAATAATCCAAATGCAGAGAATAAAGCAATAATGCTCAGGCGTAATGCATAGTATGAACAAGGATAAGAACCATCAAAAGTACTATCGCTTGCATAGAGATCGTCATTCCTGCTTTTTTCTCTACTATTACCGGTCGCCGCTTTCAGATAAGAATGTATTTCTCCAGACGCCACAGAACTGGAATCTAAATTGCGAAGAGGCGGAATTATCATGAACTTCATTGGTTAGAATAAAATATAAAGAGCCACATATCTTCCTATGGTTTGTTTTTCTTACTCTCAGATTTCACCATCTATCAATGTGTTCCCCGCCTCTGACTCACATGAAATCACAGGTAGCCATACACGCTATGTGTATTCCTCCTCATGTACTCTCTATAACGGGGTTACTATACCACACTGCATGAGGTATAGCAGGCTAAATACAACGTTTCGGAGATATAAAGCCATATTAGCCATTACGAAAGAAGATGACCATCAACTCAACTTAACGTGGTTCTGCCGCTATAATCCCTTTTTGTTTAGCTTTTCATGAGAATCGAAGATATGTTTAGCTCAAACGCAACAACTGGGACCCTCATTTTGTAGTTTTCTAGACATATTGGAGCAATTTCTCCTATTATCCCTATTTTCTTTTTATTTGATAAAATATTTGCGCATCTTCCATCTATGTACATATCATTATGGGTTGCCAGCGTCGAGATGGGGTCTGAATACTTTGGACTGAAGCATTCATCAAGCAGCTCTTGAACAACAGACTTAGCTTCTGTATAGCTTGCCAAACTATGAGCAATTGCAACTCCTATATTCCAATATTCCCTAGTGAGCCCCGATAGGCCAAAAACCTTTCCAATCTCGAAGATTTTCTGTGGATAGGCTTCGTGTATATTATGAGATAGTGTGTATAGCAGAGATGGGATCAGGGACGTCCTAAGGACCTCATGTTCAGTGCTTTTTGTTCCTTCCACCGTAATAGCCCGCTTCATGTTTTCTTTTATTCCCATTAATTCATACTCTACTTTTTTACTAACTAGACTGAAGCTTAGGATCTCAAGCATTCCCAGACCTGCTAGGATTTCTCTTACAGCGCTGAATAAGCAAGCAAGATCACTTTTCTTGCCGGAAGTCTTTGACAATGTCTTGGTAGGCTGTAGGTTGAAAACCCCATATCCAATTACAGCTTCTTCAACTATATCTATTGGATGAAAAATATCTGCTCTATACCTAGGAACCACGCACGTTATCTTGCCATTTTCTGTTATATCGTGTATGACTCCAAGTCTGTTCTTTTGTAGACAGAAAGAGATTTGTTTAATACTTAGGTTTAATCCTAACATCTGATTTATATAGTTAGAATCCACCTGCATAAGCTTAGGTTCCATTAGTGGTGTCAGTTCCTTGTTTCTTGATATAGAATCATAAATGGTCACTGGTTGGATTTTAAATCCGGCATCAAAAAGGTTCATCGCTATAATGGCTATTGCTTCTTGTGCCGTGCTCTTGTCATTAGCTGTAATTTCGACGAGGACATTTTTAACATTTGTACTTATCTTGGTTTCATTGCCATTTACAATTGGCGGAAAAGATAGAACAGCATTATTTGAGTCAAGGATTATAGGATAGTTTTCTGTATCCTTTAGTATATGTCTGTACTCTAATCCTGTTTCCAGTTTTTCTAGGATTTGTTCTATTGTGTAGTTTTCTTGTCTGTCTAGAGGGACAAAAGAAAAACTCTTATTCACAGAAGTATACGATAGAGGAAAAGTGATCTTATCAAGGTCATGCAATCCAATAGAAACCTTCTTTCTGCGCCTGCCTATTCCATTATGAAGATCCTCCTGGGTAGTAATTAGTTCCCTAATATCTTCATCGCTAAGGTTTTGTCTTCTAGTAGCAACAAGGGACACGATATACGGACGCAATTCCTTGACGCTCTCTTCAACCTTTATAGTATATGTGCTGTCTACTGATAACTCGAATTTTGGTATGCCAACATCGATCTCAAGTAATCCTTTAAGTGCTCGCGCAATTCCATACTGTGACGAAAAATCGGGCCTGTTTGGGTTATATTCAATTCTGACATTTTGCGAATCAATTCCCTCGATATCCAGACCAACGAATGGAATAGCTTCCATCACTTTGTCAGGCTTAACTTGTGGAAGTAATTCTTGGAGTCTTTTAGTTGAAAAAGTTATGACCGGTATCTTGGAACACTCCTAAGCCATCCGAGATTGTTTGCATACAGATCTCGAACATCATTAAGACCAAAGCGTAGCATAGCAATTCTTTCTATACCTCCACCCCAAGCAAGAACAGGATTTTTTATCCCAAGAGGCTCTGTCACCTCAGGTCGGAAAATCCCCATACCAAATAACTCAACCCATTTCTCCAGAGTTTCATTGTATATCATAGATTGAAGTGAAGGTTCTGTATAAGGAAAGAAGGTAGGCCAGAATTTTACCTTCGTTATTCCAAGTTTGGAGTAGAATTCCATCTGCAGACCCATCAAGTCTCGAAGAGTCACATTACTACCAGTTACGATCCCTTCAATCTGATTGAATTCTACCAAATGTTTATAGGAAGTTTTTTCATTTCTGAATACCCGTCCAACCGTAAAAACTCTAGCGTCTTGCAATTTACTGTCAGCAAGGTACTTTATTGTCACTGGGGTTGTGTGAGTACGCAAGACAGTTCTATTTGCCTCTTTAAGATCCCATTCATAATGCCAGCCATTTTTGTGAACGCGAGAAACGTTTTCAATATATTGTTGATCATCGGTAGATAAGGTTTGCCTTATCTGTGGAACATAAAATGTGTCTTGCATTTCTCTAGCCGGGTGGTCTTGCGGCGTAAAAAGTACATCAAAATTCCAGAAGCTAGTCTGAATAAATGGTCCTTCGATCTCTAAAAAGCCCATGCCAATAAAAACTTCCTTTATTTCATCAATGAGGTTCTGAAGGGGATGTTTTTTTCCAGCATAAATTGTAGGTGCAGGGGCTTCAACATCAAGTGTGGTTAACCTAACATTTTTCCATCCTCCAGAAGTAATCAATTGTGATGTAAGCTGATTTACCGTTTCTTCTGCCGTTTTTGTCTCTCGCCCTTCATATCTCAAATTCTGATGCTCAAACAGTTGTCTGCCTTTGTCAGACAAAGTAATTTCTGAGCTCTTCTCTTTATCTTCTACTACAAAGCGACGTTTTTTTAATGAATCAAATGCTTTCGATTCTGTCTGACCTAATTGATCCTTTGATATAGCCGAATTAGCGCGTATCTTCTTCATGAGAGTCTCCTCAGCGGATTCCTTATCTGATCCTGGTAATACTACGAGTCTTGGCTCTCCATCCTCAGTGGAAGGCGGCCCCTGGGCTAGCCATTTGTTTACATGTACTGCATATCTGTAGGCAGCACCCAGCTCATTTTCTCCGAAAATCCCTGCATGTCCTAATTTCCGCATTGTATTGAATCCGTTCTTCACCAAATCCACCAGTCTTCTTTCGGGCAATCCCTTGTCAATTGCGTCTTGCCCATTCTTTCCCAGCGATATTTTGACAGTTGATTTATCCTTAATCAAAACCAGATTTTTGTGTTTTAGCCACTCTATTCCTCGCCTAACTTGGTCAATGTTGAAACCTGTAATCTGCGATAGAACTTCGACAGTCATCTGATGATTATCAGCCAGCGTTTTTAGCAGAGACTTTTCAATTGGATGGAGCTGGCTTCTATTGTCTTGCATTAATCGCAGAAATTCTCAATGGACAAGACTTTTTAAACCTTTAACCATGTTACATAATATAATTCGGACAATACAATGAGCAAGGAGACTTCTGATTCAAACAACCAGAATAGTGCCGAGTTTGGTACTACACAAACAAGCGGTAGTGATGAAAACGATGGCGGTTTTGGGAACAGCAGCCTTGAAAATGGCACTGCCAGAGTGACTCCTTGGGAAGTAGAAGGTCAGATAGATTATGGTAGATTAGTAAAAGAGTTCGGTACTCAAGAGATAAGCTCAGAGATATTTGAGCAATTTGTAAGAATTACAGGACAAGTTCATCCAATGCTACGACTCCATTATTTTTTCTCACACCGTGATTTAGATGTTTTTTTACATAGAGTAGAAAATGGCGATAAAGTTTATCTTTATACTGGTCGAGGACCATCAGGCATGGTCCATATGGGCCATTTGATGCCTTGGATTTTCACAAAATATCTCCAAGACAAACTTGGATCCAAACTGTTGTTTCAGCTAACAGATGACGAAAAATTTTTGTACAGCCAGTCACGTACTCGCGAGGAGATTAAGCACTTTACCTACGAAAATATACTAGATATAATTGCAGTTGGTTTTGATCCTAACAATACAAAAATTATAGTGGACACAACACATATCAAGCATCTATATCCTATTGCCCTTGAAATTGCGAAGCGAACTACTTTTTCCACTGCTAGGTCTGTATTTGGCTTTTCAGGCTCTACCAATATCGGCATGATAGGATTTCCTCCATTACAGGCGGCGCCTTGTTTCTTGCCATCGCTAATTGAGGGAAAACCAACTCCGGTACTGATACCCGCTGCAATAGATCAGGATCCTTATTGGAGGATGACTAGAGATATTGCTGAAAAGATGGGTTTCTATAAACCTGCTCAAATACATAGCAAATTTCTACCAAGTCTAGAGACCCAAGGGGGAAAGATGTCCTCTTCTAAACCTGAAACGGCAATCTTTACTACTGACGAACCGGAAGTTATTGACAAGAAGGTAGCCCGCGCATTTACGGGAGGGCAAGCTACTGTTGCATTGCAGAGACTTTATGGCGGAAACGCATTGGGCTGTCCGGTCTTCTGGTACCTAAGGTATTTTTTTGATGATCACAAGGAATCCGATGAGCGCTTTATCAAGTGTATCAGCGGAAACCTACTATGCGGAGAATGTAAAAGTGATCTGGCCCAAGACTCCATATCCTTTATAAGCGATTTAAAAAAGCGAAGAGAAAAAGCGAAGGATTCTATAGAGAAATATATGTATGAAAATGAACCATTTCAGTTCTGAACGAAACATGAAGATAGGGATCTTGCCTTATGAAGGTTGAAACGATTGAATGTGAGGACGAGTACGAAGCAGAAAAATTAGCAGGACTTTTGGCGACTCAAAAGGACAGGTCAACATATGTTTCCAGAATTGCAGGCACAGTCGGAAACGAAATTATTATTATGTTAAAGGACAAATCGTCTCATAGTGTTACCCTAAGGGATGAGAAAAATGTAATGAGTCTAAAGTCGCTTGTGCAGGATGTAGTGGCAGGTAGGCGAACAATTTTGAAATGCACAAGTAAGAACCAGGACAACCATCTTACAATCTCTACTAAAGAAGAATAGCTTTTAAACTAGGTTGTACTGGTATTTAGCAAAGTCTAGGTAACGTCATAATATGATTAATGACGGAACCAGCCACCTTCAGAACTCCTATCTGAGCTGCTTTGTCATTTCGTCCGAAAGGATCTCCTGTACTTTTCTAAAATATAGACCTGTTGAATAGGGCATAAGAGGAATATACTCCTCGATAACTTTTACGACGTAAGGTACTGCACGTTTTGATATATCAATACTAAACTTCATCCAAAGAACCCTGTCTTGGTGAAAATGAATTTTGTCCTTTAGATTAGTCGGGACATTATCTATTGATTTATCCTCTATTCGTTTATACCAATACGCAAGCAGTTCAGGATGCATCCCCTCTCTTAAATTCAAAATACCCTTCCATATGCTTTCCAAGGAAAAATCAACATCAGTTTGTTTATACATAGTTGCTATCCGATATTCTAACTGAAAATAAAATTCTAATAATCAAAAATAATTGCCGATTGCTGTTGCTATTGTTCGCTTTTTGTCTTTGTTTTCAGGATTTTCCCTGAACCATCTATCTCTCCAGATCTGATTCGAGTGGATGAAATGGGACCTCCATCCTCAGCTTTTAGGATTTCTACGACAACTATTGAAATTGGCCTCATGCGATTTGCTGTTCTTATACCGTTAATTTCTTCAACCTTGTGTGCTGTCTCAGAACTGGCGACAAGCGCTTCGACTGGGCCATATGTCACTGTTGGGCCAAATTCGTCATCAAGTTTTGCTATAGTGTAAACCACACGACTGAATTCTCTTTGTATTAGCTCACGAAGGTTTTTGACTCGCTCCTGGTAACCGTGACTCAGTTTTGTTTTGTTTTTTACTCTTGATGCAAAATCGTCGCTTGATACACCTATTATTACTTCATTTCCGACCTCAAATGCCTTTGACAGTAAGGCCAAGTGCCCAATGTGTAACTTGTCAAAAGTACCTCCAGTAGCCACCACGTTGAACTTACGGTTAGTCGTAGCGTGTCCTCATTCTTGCAGCTAGAAAGTTTACAATTAGGAGTTCTCTGGCCAAATCTATGAACTGACGATACTTCTCCTCACTTTAGGAGCACTAGCCTTTCTGGAATATCTTTACACATTGTGGTGGACATACATTCTCGCAAGC
>JALZGI010000217.1 GCA_030861105.1 Thermoproteota archaeon | reverse complement strand
CCTGTAACCATCCGCTATTAAATCCTGGTTCGACTAAATTGATTTCATCACCATAAGAAGCTCCATTTTCGGTATCCCACAATTTACCAGATATTGGGTCAAAATCCATACCAAAGCCGTTTCTCAGGCCGTAGGCATAGTACTTTTTGCTAATTCCGCCCTCACCTAAAATGCCTTGTCCCACAGCTTGGCCATCCTGTGTTATCTTCAATATTGCGCTACTTCCATCAACTCCACTTGCGTCCTTTACATTTTGGGCCAACGTGATATGACCATCAAGGTCACCTATGGATACATATAGATTATTGTCCGGCCCAATCATGATATTTCCCGAATTGTGTCGCGGCCCTGGGACTGCAGGAAGGTCAAGGAGAAGTACAGGATTAACTAATTTCTCGTTTGTTAATTCATATCTATAAAGGCGACTGGCAATGGGCTCTCCGCCTTCTGACTCGGTATAATGCAAAAATACATTAGTCTTACCGGTTTGATTATCTTTTGACGCAGCAATTCCTAGCATACCTCGTTCTACTTCAGACGAAACGTTAACCCTGAGTAATGGTTCGGACAACATTTGTCCATTTACAATTCTTTGGACTGTGCCTTTGCTTTTCTCCAAAACTAATATGTCATTTGGGCCAACAAAGGCCATTGTGGTGGGGAGTACAAGTCCCGTTGTAACTGTTTCCACTCTGAGATTTGGATCTTTAATAGATGGTTCTCCCTTTCCGATGGAGGCTACAACACCAGGTATTTTTTGTTGTGCATATATGGATTGTGACAGCGGGATCAAGACAGAGAAGAATAGGAGAGTCGAGGTTATAACCACTCCTAGCAATGAAGGTGGTAATAATCTTGATTTAGGACTGTGATCGCAGACCATACACGAAACTGATGAGTATTGTTACATCAGTATTATTATATGTAGTTAGTATACTTATATAATAATTAGTTTGTAGAGAAATATGACGGCTACTAGCTGCAACCATTACCACATCTAAAACTAGATCAATTCTTGGCACAAAAACGGCAGATATAGACAAAAATCATCTAGAAAAATAGAAGAAAGCCTTGCTAAACCATGGAATTAAAGTCTTCTCTCAATCCCAGCCGAGCGTGCTGACATAATTACAGACTATGAGGATATACGACGCCAGAGAGAGAGAAAATATCAATGTCAATTTACCTCTTTTTAGACTAAACTCCAGCTCCGTTAGGAAAGGTGAAAAGGAAGCAAGCAAAAACTAGGGAACTAGACGGGTGACAATGCCATAAACCTGCTGGTCACCGAAATGGCCATCTGTGTCTTCGTCATCTGGATCAATGTAAAATGTATTGCCTTTGAACATTGATATTGAAATATTTGCTCTATCCCATACAACCATACCATTTATTTTTATATCTGCGTTCCCATTTATAATGACACTTTCATCCTCAGTTAGTTCAATCGGCTGTTCATTATCGTGGGGTGTGAAATTGGTTATCTGATGAATGTGCGGCCCCCTTCCATCCATGGGAAATGCGACAAAGTCTACGTCAAAGTTCGTCACCACGCCGTTTCTGACGCTTAAGTCCCATTCTCCTGTCAAAATGACCTTGAATGCATTTGTGATATTAAAGTCTGATTCCGGAACAGTGATAACTAAAGATGCTATTTGGCCTATTGCAGAGAAACTATCATTTTTCTCGATGTCTTCTATTCCTGAGAAAACAATGGTGGGATTTCCTTGACTGGCCTGCGCAAATGTTAGATAATGTAAACTCCCGTAGTGATTATTTGTAAACAGCAGGAGAAATGAGACCAATAAAAGGAAAATCGGTAAGAATTTCGAAAACAAACCTAAGTATGGATTGGTCTTTTTGACCCTTTTTATTGGTTTCTTCTGAGCTCGAGTCAGGAGAGAAGAGAACATTCAAGGCCTTATAACAAAAGTGTTGAAGATTACTAACTTCAAAGAAAGAATGACAATCACAACAATATGTCCATACTTCTTATCAAGTACTGTCATTCTTCATCTTCATCTTCTTATCCTCATCTACATCCTCATCCTCCTCATCTAGG
>JALZGI010000215.1 GCA_030861105.1 Thermoproteota archaeon | reverse complement strand
TCTAGATGGTGTCCTAGCAGGAAGTCCACTCTATGTCTTAGAAGACAAGACCCAAGAGGCAAACCTCAGACCAGTAGTGGAAGCTGAAGTTAGGAATGCAATAGTGACGGATACAAACACAAATGGTGTAATATTACGTTGTGATACAATAGGCTCACTTGAGGCTATTAGAGATATGTTGAAGAAGGAGAATGTCTCTATACAAAAAGCAGACATAGGACATATTACTAGAAGAGACATCCTTTCAGCAGCGGCAGTTAAAGAGAAGGACAGATATCTTGGAGTAGTCCTTGGTTTTAATGTAAAAATTCTCGAGGAGGCAAGAAAGGAGGCCCAGGAAAGGAGAGTCAAGATTTTCAGTGACAACATAATTTACAACCTCGTTAGGAGTTACACCGAATGGGTCGGATATCAGAAGGAGCATGAGGATTCAATTCTATTCAATGAGATTCCCCCTATCTGCAGGTTTCAGTTTATGAAGGGGTTTGTATTTAGAAGAAACTATCCAGCAGTTTTTGGAGCGGAGATCCAGGTAGGCAGGTTGCGTCAAAAAGTGAATGTTCTAAACGAGGACGGAAAGAAGATCGGGATGATCCATCAGATCCAGGAGAACGGAAAGCCAATCGATGAAGCTGCGAAGGGAGAACAGGTTGCCGTCTCGATAAAGGATATTTCCGTTGGAAGGCAGATTAATGAAGGTGATATACTTTACACTGACTTAGGAAGCAAAGAGGCCAAATTGTTGTTAGAACGGTTCGATTACCGTCTTGCCCAGGAAGAAAAAGAAATTCTAAATAAGATAGTCGATCTTAAAAGAAAGAACGATCCGTCATATGCGCTCATCTAAAAGCTTTTGTCTCCCGATACGTTGGGTATTATGACTTTCTAAAATATGGTTTACTGATATTTTTGTAGAAGTCCTTCCAGTCCTTTTTCTCCTACTGCGCCAACAGCTCTATCTATTGCTTTTCCATTAAGAAATACAATAAATGTTGGGATCGCGTAAACGTCAAATCTCATTGCTATCCCCTGGTTATCATCTACATTTAATCTTCCAAATGTAACTTTTTGACCATACTTCTTTGCTAGCTTATCGAAAATAGGAAGCATGAACTGGCATGGGCCACACCAGGTTGCCCAAAAATCAACAAGGACTGGTCTGCTGCCCGAAACGGTATCATCAAAGTTTCTTTCCGAAAGCTCAAGCAACTGACCCTGGCCAATAGTCGTTTTTTCATTGTCACCCATTCTATGACTTTTTAGCGTGGAATTGATATATAAGAATTTTTAGTTAAATCTACTTTTGATTCGCCTCGTAAACGGGGTGAATTGTGAACTAAAGCATGACTGACATTTTACCGCATTCATCTGATATATAACTTCTGAGTTAGAGGTCCACAATAAAACGAATAGCCCACTTGCCCCCCCGTCTCTTTGATATTCCCATTTCATGGTAAGTGATGGCCTTCACTTCAACTCTGTAATCGTGTTTTTTTGGAATGAAGGGTTCACCCTTGCAGATAGCGTCTAGACGAATCGGCCCCTGTTGCTCTCGTATGTTAATGTTAAATTCTGCTAGGACGAGTCTATCAACGAGAAGTGCCAACAAAACACTCTCTAACCAGTTATAGAGCAAACTCTTTTTGTCGAATCCCGATACCTTAATTGTCGTGCTGGTTTGTGGATGCACTTTAGACACGTCACACATTATATTAATGAGCGCAAGAGCCGACTGTTCAAATGCCTGACTCAGGCTCTGTCCAAAAGCCTCCACCATTATATCGCTTACATGATCAACATACCTAAATTCTCCCTTACACATATCTGTTATAAGTGCGCCTATTATACTGAGAGAGCAAAATCTAAATTATAACCTTTGATGGTTGATGTTGTGAATCTAGGACTTCCTCGTGGAATGAGGGATTTAGACTCGGTCGAATTAGGAGGAATTAATCAGGTGCGAGATAAGTTCATTGAGTCAGCCCGAATATTTAACTTCTCATTGATGGAACCTTCCACTTTGGAGACATTAGATACTCTCGAGGCAAAGGGAGGACCGGACATATCAGATGAAATTTATGCCATGACAGACAAAGGAGGAAGAAATATTGGCCTAAGATTTGATCTCACTGTAGGGCTGACTAGATTTGTAACGAGACGGAGAGATCTTAAACTACCAGTTAAGATCGGGTCTTTTGGAGGTGTCTGGAGGTACGACGAGCCGCAGGCGGGGAGGTACAGATATTTCCATCAGTGCGATGTAGAAGTCTACGGCTCCCGAAGTTTTGTTTCAGAGTTAGAAGTGATAGAATTTATCTACGTATTTCTGAGGAAGCTTGGCTTAGACATAGTCATTGAGTTGAACCATCGCACTCTGGTTGAAGAGTTCATATTGAAAAAACTCGAAATTTCAGATAAGGATGCCATTTCTGAAATTTTCAGAATAATGGATAAGGTTCAAAAGAAAGGACCTCGTGCGATCATCAAAGAATACGAAAACAGAATCAAGCCGTCAGTATTAGAAAAGATAGTTTCGTTCTCGAGCATAAGAGGAAATCCACGAGAGATTAACAACAACATCGGTGAACTGACCGCTCTGCGAAGCTGGAAGTCAATGGAAGAGTTAATGGATGTCTTAAGATCGAGACACGTTACAAAAACATCGATTAATCTAGGCATAGTCAGAGGTTTAGATTATTATTCTGGAATCGTTTTTGAGGCGTTCGATCCTCGGACCAAAGTCGGTGCATTAGCAGGAGGAGGACGCTATGACAAACTGACGGACCTATTTGGGAGAAGCGATATGGGAGCGGTAGGAGCTGCTGCTGGGGTTGAGAGAGTTCTCCTATGTCTCAGACAACAAAACCTTACACAAGACGGTTACACACCTGATGCTTACGTGGTCTGTGCCTCGGAATCAACTAGGCCAAAGGTACTAAGTCTCGTATCGAACCTAAGGGCCAACGGTTTTGCGACTGATTTTGATCTTCAGCAACGCTCTTTGTCGAGACAATTAGACGATGCCTCGTCTAAGGGAGCGTCTGTCGTAGTTATAATCGCACCAAGGGAATCC
>JALZGI010000214.1 GCA_030861105.1 Thermoproteota archaeon | reverse complement strand
CCGATATAGTGTGCTATTAGACGAATATGCCATAAGTAGATGTACATACAAACTACATAAATAATTTGATAATGTACTTGGCGATTCCTTACATACTGACCCAATATCACGGCCTTTGCCATTAAAGGTTCCTGTATGCAAGGCCTTGTTGCTATGCCGCCAAGCACAACCTCAAGCCATTGTAACCTGGTTTATTTATAGCAAGTATTAGTTAAAAAGTTTTTCCTTCAGATATTTTATATGTGGGAGACGAGTTATTTGACGAATTATTTCAATGATTTTCCGAAATTGCTACACTTTTACGATTGAACCTGTATACTTATCTTGCTAAGCTTGGCTGCGCTTCACATACCAATTCTTTCTAACATATCTATTACCTCACTTATGGTTGCTGGTTCGCCGAAAGGATTACGAACGTACAACGAAGCATATGCATTTGAAAATAAGAGTCGTTCCTTTGGTTCAAGTCCAGCAAGATAACCGACAATGTCCGCTGCATCCCACGAATCCCCGGCTCCCGTCAATGTCTTGGGTTCTACTTTGATCGGATGAACAAAAACAATTTCATTTCCATTAGACCATGCAGCCCCGTTTCTTGTATGTAAGTCTATACTAATCCCAATTTCTTTTGCAAGCATTGTTGCAGCATTTTTGATATTGTCTATTGTATAGCTTTCATTTTGAGGAATAAGTGGTGCAAAACCAATTGCAGAAAGGAGGGAATTGCATTCGTTTTCATTTATACTGAGAACATCTGTAAACTGGGAAATCTGCTTCAGTGTAACCAGAAAATCAGATTTTCTATTCTCAATATCTGCAGGGTCAATAAAATGGAGTGCTTTTGGAGAATTTTTGAATACATATTCTGTAAGTTGACTTCCTTTTAGGTTGCTCCCCCAATTGACTACCATTACTCCGTCGGAGTTCTTAAGTATTAACAAATCTTCCTCGGAAGTAATACGATCTGGTCCAAAGTTTGCGTTATCTCCTACATCACTTACCATGACATTTACTCTCGAACTTAAACTTTTGTCTATTGAAAATTCAAAGGCTGTTGTATGACCATGTTTTCCTTTGGTGATACGAAGGTTTATCTTATTTCCTTCAAACCTTGAGAATACATGTCTCAGTATCGATAATCCTATATCATCTGCAATTGTAAAGAGTGAAGTCTTCATGCCTAATTTTGCAAGACTATACGCAATATTAACTGCGTTTCCCCCTTTTACATCTAAGGTGGGTATACCCCGAATGCTCCCACCACCAGACCTAGACTTTTCACTCAAACTATTAAAGAAATCTTCCTTTGATTGTAATCTGACAATCCGATCAACAAAGAAGTCAGGCATTACTGTAATACCATTCATATACGAACTATAGGATTGAATCCTTTCTGATATCGGGGACTTTATGCTCTTGACACACCTTTAGTGATTAGGATTAATGTTTTATGTTATATACAATTATATATTTTATTATCTAAGCCAGCGTCAAAAAGACAACACCCAGTTAGTGATTCGTCTCCCATTATTCTCTCGTCATCTTTACTGAGGTTCAATGGTTGCAGGAGGTTTACTGGAAACAGCATAGGTTACCCATGCAACATTTTCTACCTCATTTGTAATTCTATTACTTATGCACTCAATCAATTCATTAGGTAACCGTGTCCAGTCAGCCGTCATTGCATCTATAGAATCTATGACTCTGATGGTTACGATATACCCATAGATGCGTTCATCACCGATAACTCCCACTGCTCTGTCATCTCCTACTATTGCAAACGCTTGCCATACTTTATCATAAAGACCGGCCTTTTGCAATTCAACCTCGACTATTTCGCTAGCCTGCTTTGATATATGTAGCTTTTCAGGAGTTACTTCTCCAATTATTCTTACTGCCAGACCAGGTCCAGGAAAAGGGTGTCTGATTAGGAGCTCATGTGGAACGCCTAATAATTGTGCGGTTTTTCTTACCTCATCTTTATATAGCATATTCAAGGGTTCTATCACTTTTAGATTAAGCCATTTGGGGAGACCACCAACATTGTGATGGGTTTTAATGACGGCTGCTGGTCCCTTTGAGACTCCACTTTCGATTACGTCTGGGTAGAGAGTTCCTTGCGCAAGCCACTGAAAGGGACCATTTTTCTCTGCTATCTCAGAAAATACATTTGCGAACTCCTCGCCAATTATAAGTCGCTTGGTTTCTGGATCAGGAACTCCCTCTAGTTTTTCTAAAAATCGTTTGTTTGCATCAACATACATTACCTCTATCCCCATAGATCTTAAAAGGTCCCTAACTATTTGCTCTTCATTTTTTCTTAACAGTCCATGATTAATAAATACGCATTGTAAATTGTGCCCTATGGCCTTGTTTAGCAAGGCTGCCACCGTAGTAGAATCGATTCCCCCGCTGACGGCACAAAGAACTCTCTCTTTTGTTCCTACTGCTTTCCGGATGTTTGCTATGGATAATTCTATAAAGTTTTCTATGCTCCATTCTTGCCTCGCTTTACTAATAGTCTGGGAAAAATTCTTCAAGATCTCGATACCTTTCTCTGTATGAACAACTTCTGGGTGAAACTGCAGTCCGTAGAATCCCTTTTGGTGGTTTCCGATAGCAGCAGAAAAGGAGCTTTGTGTATGTGCTAAAATTCTAAACTCATCAGGAAGAGTCTCGGCAGCATCTCCATGACTCATCCAACACATTATTTTTTCATTGTCTATATTGTAGAACAAGTCTTGTTTATTGTCAATAATTAAGTCCGCCCGGCCATACTCTCTTCTATCGGTTTTCTTAATTTTACCCCCGAAATGGTCTACTATGAGCTGATGTCCATAACAAATTCCTAGAATTGGAATTCCTGCTTCATATATTTTGTTGTCTGGTCTAGGCGTTTCATTTGAATATATGCTTGCAGGTCCACCTGAGAAGATTATTCCCTTTGGACCAATGCTCTTGAGCTCTGAAAGGGTGATATTGTACGGTAAAATTTCGCAGAATATGTTTATTTCACGTAGACGCCTGCAAATCAGATGACTGTATTGAGAGCCAAAATCTAACACCACAATTTTATCCATTCTGTTAATATCATGCTCTGTTATTGTTTTTCTCGATCATTCTAGTGAAGACCCACGTGGAGGTATTAATTATCTCGTTTAGACGTTCTTTATCTCTGTAATTATGTATTATTATTCTTTTAATTATGCCATTCTCATCCTCATCGACGTTGTAGCTTAAAGAAGCTGATTCTTCTATTTGATTCTGAGATAACTTCTCTGCATCTTTTGTTTTCATTCCTTCGAGTATCCTATTTAAAAAAAACGATCTAAAAGGGGGGGTGTTGACACTAAGAGCGATTCCTTTTGCAGGTACCAGTTCAACAGAATCGTTAGATATTTCAGCATTAGCCATAAGGAAGTCATCCTTGAGACGTTTAAGTGGTTTAACTTGTCTATATACGTCTCTTTCGTTGGTCGAATTTGACAACATGCGTTCGGATACTTCCGACGAAGGTGTACTCTTCCTCACGGACGGTGAGGGATCATCATGGTCTGTGACTCCAACGGTTTGGCTCCCTGGGGGATGAGGCATCATTTGTGGACTAACAGCAGGCTTTTGAGACATCTGAGATGTAAGACCAGCCGAGGAGGAGGATGATCGGGATGAGGTGGTGATGCTTGAGGCAGGTTTAAAGCTACTCTGTTTCAATAGATTATCAATAAGATCAAGGATAGTATTTAGCCTATCAACTTGATCTTGTTTTTCTGATATTTGTTTCATAAGCCACTCTCGCGCTTCAGCTGCATGTTTAATATCATCTTCAGAAAAGCTGGACATCTGGTGCATTACTTGACATAAAAGGTATATAGTTTTTTCAGAAAGTTAGTTTCCTACAATTTCGAAAGAGACGAATATATGAAAAGTTTGAGCAATCTTTTTTATGTTTACTGATATGCTCCTCTAAGAAAATTACATTCATAAAATAAAATGATCAAATATAGAAATCAGCAGTGGGCGATTGCTCTGAAACTATGTGTATTGGGATAGCAATGCTCTACCGCCTGGTTTCATCTCTCTTTGTTTCTTTATCTTTCTTACCGCCTCTTCGAAATGATGCATAGATACATAGGCTTCTGATGCATGTTTTGTAGCTTCCTCTGGAGTAGGGAACCGTTCTAAATATTCATGCAATACAAGAGAGATCGCGGTATTGGCCACAGCTGATACGTCCGCACCACTAAAACCATCTGTCATATCTGCCAACCTTTTCAAATCCACATCATGGCCAATAGGCTTATCCTTAGTATTGATCTCAAGTATTTTTTCCCTCGTCTTACCATCAGGATTTGGCACATATATGACTTTATCAAATCTGCCTGGCCTCAATAGGGCCATATCAATTATGTCGACCCTGTTAGTTGCGGCTATTACCACGACTCCATGCATTTCTTGTATGCCATCCATTTCTGTAAGGAGCTGAGAAACTACTCGTTCGGTGCTACTATGTCCGCCGCCACCTTCCATACCTCCTCCTCTTATAGGAGCAATAGAATCAATTTCATCAAAGAAAATAACACAAGGAGACGCTTGTCTTGCTCTTCTAAATATCTCTCTAATGCCTCGCTCTGACTCGCCTATCCATTTAGATATAAGTTCTGGTCCCTTAACGCTTATGAAATTAGCCTCAGATTCTGTTGCTATTGCTTTTGCAAGCAATGTCTTTCCGGTGCCCGATGGACCATGTAGCAATATTCCTTTTGGTATAGCATGCCCTAACTGTCTATACATTTCTGGAAAGCGCATTGGCCATTCTACAGCTTCTTGCAGTTCGCGCTTGATGTCATCTAGACCGCCTATTTCAGTCCATGGGACATCTGGTGGCTCCAAATAAACTTCTCTCATGGCAGACGGGGTTACTTCTTTTACGGCATTTTCAAAATCGCCCATAGTTATGACGAGTTTTTCTAATGTATCAGGAGGAATTTTCTCATCTTCCAAGTTAAGTTCAGGTAGCAATCTTCTTAGGCACTTCATTGCAGCTTCTTTACACAAATATTCAAGATCAGCACCTACGAAACCATGAGTTACTGCAGCGACTTTATCCTGATCT
>JALZGI010000209.1 GCA_030861105.1 Thermoproteota archaeon | reverse complement strand
GCTAGATTCTATCTGAAGCATTTTCATATCTAATCTCAGTAACTTGAGCTAGTCCTTCCAGCAATAGATTTGCCTAAGGAATGAGCCTGCTAAATTGAAAAATGACTGAAGATGACTGACTCTCATAATAAAAAATCCGTTAATGTACACCATCAGAGACTCTTAATGCTGGCACTATTTTCAATCACAGATGGATATATCAAACTCTCACGTCTGTTAGGACAACGTCTATGCATAGCTAATATGTTCTTAGTTATCCTATATTCTATTCTCCAAATAATTGCATAAAATGATTTCATATATATCATGATTTCACTGTAATCTCATGAATCATAAACTGCTTGGAATAAGAGCTACTATTGCATTTTTTGCAATAATCTTTTTTGGTGCAACAGCAATTCCCTTTACAACTCCAGAAGAAGCATTTGCTCCTACCTTCCAGTCGACGGGCACCTACTAGTGTGACAGGTGACAACATCTACGTTGCATGGTGGACTAACAATACATCTAACAATAATGATGAGGTAAACTTTAGAGCATCTACTGACGGCGGATCCACCTTTGGAGATAAGATTAATCTAAGCAATACCACTGATTCCGATTCTACTAATGTGGAGATAAACTCAGATGCACATAGAGTAGTAGTTACATGGTGGGAAACAAATCAGACAGACGAAACACCAGTTATGAGAGTAAGTACTGATAACGGAGCAACATTTGGACCCATATTAAGGCTGGCACCAAATGGAACAATAGGAGCTTCAGGAGATGAGGTTGAAGAGGAAGAAGAGTAATTAAAGTATCAATAGCTATGTGTTAGTCAGTAGTATTGGCTAGAAACACCCAATTTTCTGACTTTCGACCCAAAAAAACTTCCTTGAAGTATATTATCGGTAGTAAGTCATAACAGACTAAATGTAGCTATCCAGAGTTCATAATAATAGCTATCAATAGACAAATAAACAGGCAATAAACTACTCACTCAACTGTGCCATACACATACAATTTTTTAACTATTAGATATAATCACTGATGAATAGCTTGAAAAGCTAACTCCAAGGGTTTTTTCAATTAGATCTACTCTTGATTTTGGATTTAGTAGTAAGCAACTTTTGATTCTTATGATTGTTGTAGTTATTACTATCGCTATAGATACAGAGATAGGTTTCGTTGCTGATTTCATCCCTTCCCAACTATCTTCGAATTGGGGAATTGCGGTATTCATTAGCATGGCAATAGTATTTGCAATAACACAGTATTTTCTCTTAGCTTATGTAAGGCAAATCAATAAAGATACTAGATCAAGAGTACTTCACCTTGGTTTGACACATTCAGTAGTATCAATTGCACAATTCATACTAGCGGGCGTACTTGCAATAGTCATTCTACAAATACTCTCATTACAGCAATATAATATTGCAGCATTGTACGCATCCTATGCTATTAGTTATGGACTTTGGATAGTAACTTTGGGACTTTTGGCCAAAGCATTTTACTCTTGGTATAGGCTGTCAAGTAAAAACACTGTCGTTCTAATTCTAACACTATCTATGATTGCATATGTAATCAATGGAGTAACTGGACTGGCTACCAACCTTGATATTCTGACACAGCATAAAACAGTTATATCATCTGGAGATATAGCACGATTTCCAGAATTCAGTATTACTTCGCTTGGAAGTCAGGTTGACACTGCAAATCAGATAGCTTCTAGTATTGCCTATATTCTTACATGGATTGGTACCGTTAAGCTACTATATCCATATATTAAAAAACTAGGGAAAGTCAAGTTTTGGATTATAATGGGTCTTGCCATGGTATACTATCTTGTTTATTTTCCTCTTTTTGTATTAGGATATTTTACTCCATCTGAAAATGTAGATGCTATGACAAATATCCTTATTTTTTCACTTGGTGGAATTTTCACAGGCATAATATTTGGGGCAGCCTTCTTGTTGACAGCAAGAACTCTGCAAAGGGAGGTATTCCTCAGGAACCATTTGCTGCTAGCTGCTTATGGATTCCTTCTCTTTTATATTGCTGGATCTGCAATGGCCTCACAAGCAGCATATCCTCCATTTGGACTTGCCTCTGTATCCTTTACAGGCCTATCATGTTATTTGATATATTCAGGACTCTACTCTTCAGCAGTTACAGTATCTCAAGATATGGTATTGCGCCGCTCAATCAGAAAGTCTGTAACTGAGCATTCTAGGTTTCTTGAGAGTATAGGAACGGCTGAAATGGAACAGCAATTAAAGTCAAGAGTTTTAGCAATTACTAAGAAGCTATCAAACAAAATGGTGGAAGAAACAGGGGTTGAGACATCAATGACAGAAGATGATATAAAAAGTCATATAGAAATGGTTAGGGAAGAGATTCATAAATTTACTTCTAAAAGTAGTTAATATTAGATGCTATTATTATTTGCATCAGCAGGAATGGGGATAGTAGCAGTAACATCACTCTTTTCTCCACTATGAGTTCGGTTTGGTTTTATTAGTTCATAATGTAAACCAAACTGCTACATAAGCAGATGATGTAAGCTGATGATGGTGTCCATAAGCTGAAAGTTGATTACTGAAAACAATGTGTATGTAAAAGTGGATGTTTATGCTTAGTGAATATTATAGAGGCCAGAGAGACTAACTACAATTATTGAATTCCCCTGTTTTTTATATTACCGACTCTCTGATAGCATGTTTTGAGTTTGTCAATAAGAGATCAGTAGTGTTATCCATAAGAATTGTAACGGATATTTGGTCTATCCCTGAATAGTCAATTTTCATCGTCTATTTCAAGACCAATCATCATCTATAAGCAGATGTAAGAATCTGAGGAGAACGAAATACGATTGGATAGACTTTCTTCATCTCTTCATAAATATCAATATCAATATGAACCTTCTTGCTTCCTTACACTAACTTAGGTATCTAGGCTAAGTGATCATAATTCTTAGAGAATATCACGGAATATTGGACTAAACAAGGGAGATGATAGCTACAAACAGGATGTCTCAATGTAACTATACTTTTTTTCCCTTAGACGCTTATAAGGTTCTAATATTCATACGATGATATGCCAACAATAGTTCATTTTGAAATACCTACAGATGATGTCGAAAGGTCGAAGAAATTTTACAGCGATTTATTTGGATGGAAAATAGAAAAGTTCACTGGACAAACAGGCGGTAGTGGTGGTCAAGATATGGAATACTGGATAATAACTACCACGGATCACAAGGGAAACAAGGCATTAGGAGGCGGGATTATGAAAAGACAAGGTCCACAACAACCAATCATCAATCATATAGACGTAAAATCAGTAGACGAATATTCTTCAAAAGTTCAACAGCTGGGGGGTAAAGTCCATGTTCCTAAAACGGCAGTCCCCAGAATGGGTTACTTTGCAATTTGTCTTGATACTGAGAATAATGCTTTTGGAATATGGGAGACAAATGAGAATGCAAAGTGAATTGTCTGCGGTTTCATAGACCAGATCAGATCAGACCAGAAATAGGACTTCATAATCATAAATCTAATAAACTATCTG
>JALZGI010000154.1 GCA_030861105.1 Thermoproteota archaeon | reverse complement strand
AGAAAACCCAAAATTCTGTGTAAGTTGTGGTAGCATGGCCACTAAGGAAATATTATTCGATGTAGGTGGTGCTGTGCTTATAGAAAAATACTGTGACACATGCGCAGAAAGGCGGGTCAACTAATAGATTGGTAAAACAAAATAGTTATCCACTGAAAGACTGGCATTTTGAGCATATGCAAAAAACAATAATAAAATACATTTCTGGCATGTCGGAGACTGCGACTCCCTATCAGAAAAGACAGTACAAGAAATATAGTGGCAACTTGGCAAAGGTCCAGAGAAATATAGCATTTGACATTAGACACGGAGTCACGAGGGAAGAAGTCAATATATTTCTCGAAAGGATCAGAAATGATTCATCTTACTCTGATGTCAGAAAAATTGTCGGTAGCAGTGAAAGACTAGATAATCTACAAAATGAATCCATAAACATGCGGCAATATACATTTTAAAAGCCACCATGCCCACTTATATGATAAAATGAAATTCAATTTTTTTCGTAAGAGTAAGAAGCCCAAATGTCTTAAATGCAGGCGGGAATTCGATACCGAAGAGGAATTGAAATATCACAATAGTGTACTCCATCCAACTCAAAAATAGAACAAATAGAAGTCCATAATATTATCTTAGAAATGTCATCAGTTAAGCCTTTGAGAGAAACTATCCAACGGTTGGGAAATACGTTAACGATCCGCAAATCAGAGAATCATCTTACTTTGATTTTTATGATGATTCTTTGGCAATTCATGGTTTTCCTCCAAATCTTCCAACCAACAAGGAAGGTTTTAAACAGTTTATTTATCTCCTATGGAAAGCATTTCCTGATATAAGAATAACGTTTGAAGATATCATTATTGAAGGAAACAAGGTTGTAGGCAGATACAACCTGGCTGGCACACACAGGGGTGAATTTATGAATATCTGACCTAGCAATAGGGAATTCAAAGTCAATGGTATGACAATATTTTCTTTTCGTGATTCAAGAGTTATAGAGCGCTGGAATCTGGTAGATATGATCTCATTGTTAGAACAATTGAAGACCTAGTCATTAATAAATCAGCATAATCAGAAACTATTCCTTTTAGCCCTCTCCTGATATACGACACAACATTTGTCTGGACAGATTTACAAAACTATTTTTGTTGTCTAAATAATGGCAAAAGAATGGTAAATGTTGCTCCTCTTTCGTTGGGGTTGTTATAGGCACATAGTGTTCCACCATGTGCTTCTACTATATTCTTAGAGATATACAGACCTATTCCTGTTCCCTTTTGAGACTTGGTAGCAAATTTTGAAAATAAACGTGGCATTATTTCAGGATCTATTCCTGTTCCTGTATCTTTGATACGGATAATTGCTTGGTGCTCTTGCTCTTGATGTTGTTCTTGCTTTTCTAATGTAACCTGAATACTCTCACCATGATCTTCAGTAAACTTGAAGGCATTGTCAAGAAGATTACATATAACTTGTGTTAATCTGTCTTTGTCTGCTTCTACAAAGATATCTTCTTTTACTTTTGATTCAAAGAATAATTTTGTATCTCCTTTCTTCTTTCTATCAGTATTATCTTCATCATTATCCTTATCCTCGTTACTATTCTGATTAACATTTGGAATCAATCTTATAATGTCACTGGCTTTCTTCTGCTCCTGTCTTTTTACATAATTCTTTACAATATTAGATATGACATAGTTTAGATCTAGTGGTTCCTTGTGTAGTCGAAATGTATTGCTATCCATTCTTGCAACATCCAGGATATCTGATGCTAATTTCTGAAGCCTCTCAGAATTATGTACAATTCCCAGAAGTAGTTGTTTTTTGTTATCGTCTGTTTCTTGTTCTAATAGTAGTTCTGTATAGCCTAGAATGGGTTGAATGGGAGTTCGTAATTCATGTGCTGCCACATTGATAAATTCTTGCTGAATTGTATTAGTTTTTTCTATTGTTTGATATGCTTCTTTGAGTTGCTTGTATAATTGATTCTGTTTGCATAGGTTTTCAAATATTGCAGAATAAGAGGTAATAGTTGATTTACTATTAGAGAGAGTTGATAAACCTATTGTGCTATGTAGATCGTCTGCCGTTGCCATACCATCCTTAATCTCCATTGCAAGTGAATCTTGATGGTCCACTACAATTATCTTGGCATTGATAGATGAACTTGGTGCAATATCCTGTATGTCTATAATGGAATTGGAGTTGTTGTTATTGTTGTTGTTGTTATCACTTTCACTATTGCCATTATTTTTTTGATATAGTTTTTGTTGTTGTAGTCTATTTACTTCTTGCTGTTCTTTTAGATCGGCTATTAATTCTCTGACCTGGTCATCTATTGGTGTTAAAATCTTGATGCTAACTCCTCGCCTAGACAAATTGGTCAGTATTTTGGTTAATCCTAATTGCTTTTCTTGCAAATGAAAGGTATTAACTGTTGAAAATATCATCTTTATTTCTTGTTTTGCTGACTTTAAGAGTCTATATTCGGTTTCTAGAGCAATTTTTGGATCTGCTATAACTTCTATTGTTTCTGGTTTAATTCCTTCTTCAATTTCTTTGACTCTAACTTCATATGGAATTGCTTTATCCCATAGAGTATCAAATACAAACTGCTGCTGCTCTACTATTTCCTTAGCATTGCTATGGATAAGTTGAGAGACAGGTTCTGCTTCACGCAAGGTTGCAGCGCCTATATATTCTCCTTTTCCTACAGTTTTTTTACTTACTTCAAAATTTCCTTTAACTCCGTTTAGGTGGCGTACCTCTGCAAATTCAGACAGCTGTTTGCAATAGGAGATATTATCTCTAGTTATCTCAGTGACATATCTGAATTGGACTCCTCTATTTTTAGCCTTTAATCTCTCATTTCTAATTATCTCAATTCCCATCATGACAGATGGTCCCGTAGAATCTATACACGCATCTATTGTAGTATCTGCATTGGAGGTAAAGTCTAAAATTGATTTGGTTGCATTCTCAACACCATGAAATATTCTAGTCTTTTCGTCAATCTTACTCTCATTATGAGTCGATTTGTTTGGATATTGAGGATTATTACTTTTGTTATTGTTGTTTTTACCGAGTTCAGTCGGATCTTTAACGCAATCTTTATACGGGATGGCTATTCATCTAGCCCACCGTTTCCACGATATACAATTTGTTAAGAGTGTCACTAACCATCAAATCCACTTAAGATACTTAAACACTTGCACAGTCTATTTTAAAACTTTTTTATTCAGCCATGTATTGGGTCATGAGATGTGGACGGAAAGGGCAAGAAACTAAGAAGATGCATAATCCATGATATCAGAGCAAGCAGACTGCCATTGACTTTAATTTTATTAAACAAGTGTGAGTATTATGATACGAACAAACTTCAGTCATGAGCTGTTTACAAACTGCTTTATCCTTTTAGTCATTTGAGGGATCGATATTGGTTTTGATATAAAAAGAAACCTATCCGGATCTTGGAATATTTTCTTGTAATTAGAGGCGAGATACTCTGATGCTGAGAAAAAACAAACCCTGACTCTATCATCTTCTTTCTCTATTCTCTTGAAAAGTTCGATACCATCCATTTTTGGCATCTTAATATCTAAAAGTAACAAACGATAAACATCACCTTTGAAGTTATACAATGCTAAAATGGGGTCAGTGTAGGCATCAACTTCAAAACCATTTCGTTCTAGTCCTCTCTTAACAAGATATACAACGTCAGGTTCATCATCTACCAGCAATACCCTATTTTTTTGTACTACAGTCAATTAGGATCCTTTATGTTGTTAGAAGAATTTGGATTACTTGTGTAATAAAGGGTATCCTATGGTCAATATCCTCAAAATTGGATAGGGATTTCCTCCCTTGTAATTCAGTCAGGGTCTATAGGATGACTGACTGACTGACTGACTAGCTGACCGCTTTCTATTACTTCCAGTAATAGAGGATAAGACATATACGATCAGTCTCCAAGGGGGAACAAAGCATACCTGGGAGAGCTAGGTATCCTTCCACTCATGTTCCATCGTCCCCTGTTTGATTCCTTTATTGCAACTTATCGTCATACCTCTCCTCTCTTCTATGAAAGAGTTGTACCTATCTGTTGCAGCAAATTTAATTGGTCCACCACATCCCAGTGCTCTACAATTTTTTCGTTTTCTATCCTATAGAGATCTGCCGATCTTATGTTCACTCTTTTATTGGTCGGGGGAATTCTTCGAAATTCCCCAGTATGTGTCCCCACAAAATTAAGTAATACTATTACAAGGTCATTTTCTGCCAGTATGTGTTCTATTTTTACCCGGATATCAGGAAACGCCTTAAATTGAGCGCTTAAGGATTCTTTGAATCCCTCTCTCTTTTGCTTGAACCCTT
The DNA here is from genome assembly GCA_030861105.1 of Thermoproteota archaeon. GTDB lineage: Archaea > Thermoproteota > Nitrososphaeria > Nitrososphaerales > Nitrososphaeraceae > TH5893. The sequence goes on along the minus strand of JALZGI010000154.1, from coordinate 3,675 downwards.
CCCGCCCCTCTACTGCCAAGTATTGTTCGATTGCTGATAAATCGTGGTTGTTGAAAACTTCTTCCACGAACGATTTAACAAGAGCCTTATTTGTCGATAATGACATATCCTAGTAAGTTGTAGATCTACAGATATATCTATTCGTAATATTATTTCATCTACCTAAATTCGATCCTTATTACCTTCTAACTGTCAATCTTCTTGTGTCTACCAATTCAGATTCAGATAAACTCAGAGAATTTCTACATGCAAAAATAGCCAAAAGAAAAAAGAGAATTCATCCAGAACATAATGCTCGGTTTAATCATGACATACAGCTACAGATAGATTGCATAGAATGGGTTCTTGAAAAGATAGAAGTAAATAAAATTTCTAATGATAGACTGGACGGTCTAGTTAGAAGAACGATTAAAGATCTAGAAATAAGAAAGGATAAAGCAATGAGAAGGCCAGACACTGATGACTTGTGGACAAAGATTGAAACTCTTCAATGGGTTTTGTATGTTATCTTTGCTATAAAGAATCAAAGAATGGTTGTGATTTGATTTGGGTTGAGTCTCCTGCGGCCTTTGGTTGCAAAGAAAGGGTGAACCGTCTTATATATAGGCGGCGAAAAAAGAACTTTAATCCTTATAGTGATTTGTCTATATGGGTTGACAAGAGAGACACCGTTCCTTGATCAAAATTTTTTTGATAAACAGTCGAGAGTATTCTCGTACTATTATATCTGCACAGTAATAGCAACGTAAGGATTTCCTCATCCAGCCAAGTCTTTTTCCGATAAGAGTACTGTAGCCATCACAAGTACCCTTGCTAGGACAGATAGTTTATCCTTTTCTTTTGGCGCACCTGCAGCTACGCTTATCATTTCAAAGATTTCTGAAATTACAATGAATTAGCTCAACTCTGTAGCAGTATCCTTGTGTGTTACAGCGGTTCATTTGCTTTTTCTTTCGGTCACTGTCGGGAATGATAGAATCAGGCTCCGTTCTTGCATCTTGTAATATATTATTATTATTGGTTCTCTAATTCACTAATTGCTTTAATAGTACCTATTGGTTCTATGTACAAATGCCACTTCGATTCTTTGATATGCTATTTCATAGAAAAAACAACAAAATATGTGATCAATGCGGCCAAAAGTTTGAAAAATACGATGAACTTATAGCTCACGCAAGACATGTTCACCATCATCCGATTGTAAAATGCCAAGACTGCGGCAAAGAATTCATTCATGAGAAGGATAGGCTACACCACGTGAGAGAAGAGCACGAGAAAAAGGTAGACCAGAGAACTCATAAGTGGGAACATGTTCGTGACAAAAAAATTAACCCACAAGAGAAGGTTGATGACCAGACCAGAAATTTTGGGGATAATTTCTGAGAATTAGGCTCCTTCGAGCTCCCCCTCTCCATACCTACATTCATTGTTTATATCCTCGGTCACATTTCAGCTACCTACCAATGAAACTATGCAAGTTGTGCAATCACGAAGATAGCGATCATGTTCCGGCCTGTGCCAAGACCGTTAATAATAATTTTACAACCGTCATGCGGCTGTGCCAGTGTCCTAGATTTGCGGAATAATAAAGATATGATGTCAAGTTTCACTAATAGTTGAATCTTCTGCGGTTTTCTTCTTATGAGAGACAGTATTCCTAAATATGATATTTTCATATAATCTACCGGGATCTAAATAGACAGAAACATGCTGCAGGAACCCGGATTCAGCGTCTTGTCGTCATGTCATGTATGCTGAAATTCCTGCAGTCTTTGGACCTTCAGGAGTGTGGTGAGAATTGTTTTTTGGTATCATCGACTGCTAGCACTTCTTTTGTATTCTTGCCAATTGCCAACTAATATCTTATCCATTCTAAATATTTGATATATTCTATAAAACAGTTGTAAGACTTAACAAATTAAAAGATCTCATGGACTAATAATTGTGTGTAACTATATTGTTCGTTTACTCTATTTCGCTTCTGATAACTTCGACTCTGCGAAGAAATGGTTTGGCGAGAACAGGGGTCAACATAGTTGTTATGAAACAAATGCTTACTGCAACTGAATATAAGGTGATGTCAAGTATTCCAACAGAAAAGGCTAGAGCAGTAATAGCTAATCCTACAGTTCCTCTACCATTTAGTAATGATGCTAGGGCCAGGCTCTCCATATTGTTAAACTTGAATACTCTTGCTCCAAGGTATCCTCCGAGAGTTTTGGTGGCCATTGCTGCACATATTAACATCAGCAGATAAGGAACAGAGTCTGTTAGTGACTGACCGCTGAACTTCATACCAATGATAGCAAAGAACAATGGCGCAAAGAACCCAAACGTAATTCCAGAAACAATTCCATAAGCATGATCTGCTTCTTTCTTTCCTAACAACCTCTCACTGAAAATTAAGCCAGCAAAGAAAGTGCCTATAATAAAGTGAAGATCAGCATACTGGGCTAGTAGTGATATTGTAATTGCAAGAACTATAAGTATACCAAATGTTGCTTCTTTTGTTTTTGCTCTAACAAAGAACCATTCCAGCCTTTTGGGAAACCAAATATTGATTTTATGTACCAGGTATGCCAAGAACCCAATTCCAACTAAGAATATTGTCATCTTTAGTCCTGAAATTCCTATAGCATTCCAATCTATGGTATTCATATCTATGGCCCCGCTCCCAGACTCGGCGAACTGAAGTATTACGGCAAGTATTACTAGGGATATAATATCGTCTACTACAGCAGCTGAAAGTACAGTAGTTCCAATCTTGCTTTTTAAGATACCAAGTTCAACAAGTATCATAGCGCTTACAGGAACTGATGTGACCGACAAAAGCAATCCCATGAAAAGCGATGGGATCATGCCTATTCCAAAGATAACTGAAATCCCATATCCAGCAAGAAATGGTAATGTAAGTGATGTTATTGATAATATAACTGCGGGTTTTCCCGTCTTCTTAACTTGTCTTATATCCATTTCAAGTCCAATGAAGAGTAATACAAAGAAAATAGCTATGCTTGATAGCATTTCAAGACTTTCATTTGAACTGACAATTCCAAACAAACTTGGTCCTAATATCATCCCTGCTAAGAGCTCTCCGCCCAGAGCTGGTTGACCTACTCTTCGAAACAACTCTCCGAACAATCTAGCCGCTGCGAGAAGGATAACTATGCTCAGAAATAGCTGTTCCGGAGTCAAACTAAAGCATAAGACCCTCAGAATTATTTAGGATCGCTCCATCAAAATAGCAGAAGTTTTACGGTTCTAGGCAAATAGATTTGCATAATATCTAGTTTGTAGGAATAATAAAACAAATTTATCTCTGATGTATCTTGTAAGGGGCAGGTGTCAATATGTATGATCGCTATGTGACTATTTGATCCGAATCCGGCTCAGGGCTTCTCTTTATTCTATCATATGTCTATCACCTGGCCCGTAGCGCTTGACAACGGGACCTAGTTTATAGACCAGTATTCTTTTGATAGTCGGTTATGAGTTTACCCACGAATCTCATAGCCAGTAACAGAGAATAGACGTATGTGATAAGTCTCTCTTGCGTGTCCCCTGTGCCACCAAACCATAAGATAACAACGGTTAATAACTAGCATTTGATCCATTACACGCTTATTACTCCTGGAGAATAATACATACTTAATCCTGTCCCTATAGAAACAGCAA
>JALZGI010000133.1 GCA_030861105.1 Thermoproteota archaeon | reverse complement strand
GAGCAAGATATACCAGATGTTAATGCTGCAATTGGTGCTGAGACTACAAATATTAGAGACTCAACTCTAAGAGTAGAAACAGTAGCAGAAGGACTTGAATTTCCTACTACGATGGCATTTCTTGGACCTAATGATTTCTTGGTGTTGGAAAAAGAAAAGGGTACAGTTCAAAGAATTGTAGATGGTATAGTGCTTCCAGATCCGGTGCTAGATGTCAATGTGGGAGCATCTCAGGAAAGATGTATGTGTGGCATTGCAGTATCCACAAATACTCCTGGGCATACCTACGTATTTCTATATTTTACTGAAACAGAATCTGCAGATAGAGAGGATGTTATTGAAGGAAATGATCCTATAGGTAATAGGCTTTATAGATATGAACTGGTTAATGACAAACTGGTAAATCCTAAACTATTATTAGATCTTCCGGCTGTTCCAGGACCTCGTCATAATGGTGGAGCAATAGTCATTGGTCCTGATAATAACCTGTATATTCCTGTAGGAGATGTTGATGGGACCTATCAAAGTGAAGAATTTGAAACATTAACTCAGAATTATCAGAATGGAGCAGAGCCTGATGGAAGAAGTGGAATTCTTAGAATTACTCAAGATGGTATACCGGTTCCTAATGGAGGTATAATAGGAGATGAATCTCCCCTAAATCTCTATTATGCTTATGGCATAAGAAATAGCTTTGGAATTGACTTTGATCCTGTAACTGGCAGTCTATGGGATACTGAAAATGGGCCAGGCGAAGGTGATGAGATTAATTTAGTAGAACCAGGATTCAATAGTGGATGGGCACAGGTACAAGGAATATCATCAACATCTCCTCCTGCCAACAACAACAACAACAATATTAATAATAATAATAATAATCAAGACTTTACCCCTGGGAATCTGGTAGACTTCGAAGGAAGAGGGATTTATAGTGAGCCAGAATTTGAATGGCAGCAAACCCTTGGTCCTACTGCCCTTTTATTCTTACATTCTGACAGATTAGGAGAACAATATCGAAATGATATATTTGTAGGAAGTATAGTTACAGGCAATATCTACCATTTTGACCTAAATGAAGATAGGACTCAGCTTGTACTTGCAGGAGAACTGGAAGATAAAATTGCAGAAACAAGAGAAACAGGTACAGAAAACATAGTATTCGGAGAAGGCTTTGCTGGAGTCAGCGATTTGGAGGTTGGTCCTGATGGCTACATATATGTGGTTTCTCTAGGACAGGGTAAAATTTTCAGAATAGTTTCGGCTGGTGGTGATGCTCTCACTTCTCCGCAGCCCACAGAAGAAACAACCGCAACAGTAGAAGATGAACAAGAGGCGCAACAGCAAGAATCCATCTCAGATGAAGAGGAAGAACAAGAGCAGCAGCAAGAAGAAGAAGAAAATATTGATGAAGAAGTGGGCGACGATGTAGGGGAAGATTAATGTTAGTTTTCCAAGGCAATGAGCCTTCCTTACCTTCTATCTAGTTATTTTAGCACTATTGTAGTATAGCACTATCACTATTGTATTATTGCTATTGTATTCATGCATCCTCTTGTTTGTTTAAGATATAACAACGTACAAATGAATTCTGGGGGAAGATACCGTTGCTAAAAAAACTGGGCTATTTGAGAGCCCAAAAGTTTCTTTTCGGATTACCCGATGGGCTCAATACAATACATATCAAAAGAGGCCCCATCTTTGTAATTTTCCGCATCAAATATCATTTCGGCTATTTTTTCTGCAACATTATGTGGAGTAAGCATTCTTTTTTTGTTTTTTTCATAATAAATCTGATCAAAATCCTGCCACATCTTTGTTGCTACTTGTCCAAGAAATATTGTCATTACCCTGATATTGTATTGACCAACTTCTAGAGATAGACTTTCTGCTAGACCTAGAAGTCCAAACTTACTTGCACAATAAGCTGATAAATTACTGAAGCCAGCTTTGCCAGCTCCGGAGTTAACATTTACTATGACTCCTGACTTTCTTTTAATCATATAAGGAAGAACTGCCTTTGCAAAAAGATATGAACCTTTCAAATTAGTATTTATCGTTTGATCCCATTCTTGTTCCGACGTATCTATCATCCTTTTGTTAAATGCAACTCCAGCGTTATTGACTAGTATGTCTATAGTTTCACTTCCAAATTTCTCTATTGTCTTTGTAATAAGAGAATCAACTTGAGAAGATACGCTTACGTCACATTTTACACCTAAAACATTGGCTTTACTAGTTAGCTCTTCAATTTCTTCCACTGCTGACCTGACTTCATTCTCAGTCCTAGAACAAACAACTACATTCACTCCCTTTTTTGCCAACAGAATCGCTGTTTCCTTTCCTATACCTCTCCCGCTGCCTGTGACAATTGCTGTCGTCCTCTTTTCCTGTCTCATATAATGTTGTGTTATAGAATACAGAACAAATTTGACTGTTATCAATTATCCTTATATTCATGTCAGACGCTGTAGATCTGCTATAAATTACTGTTATTATCGAAATGACTGCTAAACCACAGGAAATGTGTATGAATTAATAGTAAGGTTATCTTACTATTAACAAGATGAGTGAATTTGCATTCTTTCGTTTTATGAGCCTTAGTCTACTCAATTTAGAAGAACAACAACATAAGGACGAGATAGTCTCACTTACTGAGCAGGTATTAGATGCCAAAGGCATTGAATGTGATTCAAAAATAGCTAAAATATCTGAGGAACAATTAAGGGAGATATTAGAACAAGTTAGAAGGCTCAGAAGGAAAAAGAAGACCGAAGAAGAAAAAGAAAGAAAGTTGCAAGAAGAATTAGAAATTTCTGTACAATAGCATAAAATGTCTAGAAAAAGCCCGTCTGCTGTTCCGTTATGGCCATTGATTTATGGTCTAGCAATTGTTGCATTGGGTTTCTTCTTACTAGCACTGAGAGCGGGAATAGCTATTTTTCTTATCTTTATGGCGGTAGGCTTGGCCATGATCATACTCTGGGTATATTTCAATATGAGAACAACACAGAAGAACGACATGAAATTTGTAGCTAAACAACCATGTAAATGTGCTATTTGCACTCACGATAAAGCAGGTCTCTGTCTAGAACAGAAATGTACCTGTTGCATAGTAGTTGAAGGCGAAAGCCCTGTCGGGCATACTAGTAGTGTGCTACAATAATGACCTTGATTCATGTCAATAACTCAATGCTAATTCACCAGGCACAATTGAACGTAAAAAGTGATGTGATTGTCTATAATAGAATAGAGATAAGAGGCATACAGACAGACAGTCAGGTCGCCTCTAAGGATTTACGAAAGTTTCATTATGTGCCATTATCTTCAATGAGGTTAATCTCAGCTTTCATGGAGATAATGAAACTGCATATAATCAAAGCATTATCTTGTGAAACGGTATTTTTTAGGGCTCTAGCATAGAATGCCGGAAGACCTGCAATAAAAATACCTTTCTGTCAAATAGGGGATTGTCGTTATTATAATTGGTATTGCTGTTGTTATTATTGTCGTCGTCAATGTTGTCATAGCCTTTTTCTTTGTTGTTAGAGTTAATAATAGTAGTTTTTTGTTGAGCCATGAGTTAAACTAAACTAACTATATCTACCTAATAAAGTGGTATTCAAAACCATATCATTATGATGAAATGTGAGCACTGTGATGTGGATGCCTACTATAGGCTGGCTATCGAGGATTTCAATAGCGCAGAAGTGTCGACATCGGATTTATGCATAAAGTGCATCAAGATTGAGGCCTCAAAGGCTATTGGCAACTTTCCGGCAACAAGGTCCCTTAGAATAGAACCTTTATTCTCCATCGTGGCACCTTCCACTCCTATCAGCAGCAAACTATGATAGGCCCATATACAATTCAAAATTTTGTACCACGGTTTAAGTGATTCCTTTATTCTAATTTAAGGGTATGACAGACATAGTGGCCGACAAATTAATGAATAACCATTTCCCAAGAATGGGTAAATATCTCTCCCAAATAATGACGGTGATAATAGATAGGAGATGAGATGATATAACACTTGTTCTAGTGACAGCATGAATTTATAATTTCAGATAGAATACCTGAGACTTTCTCTGTGTGTTCTTGTGTATTTCCTACAGTAGTTGATGGTCATGGTTCAAGAATTCTATTAGCACTAGAACCTTCTATAGAAGAATAGACTGTCCTGATTTACTCAAATTGCTACCCATTATAAATGAAACTGGTTTATTCCTAAACGTATTAGGACGAAAAAAGAGTCTTCTGTTTCTCGCTGCCAGTCTTTCTCTTATATAAAAGATACGTCAAGAAAACTAAGGCTGACGATATTGATAAACTGGTAATGTTTGCTCCAAGCTCATCAGCATAAGTTTCTAAACTTAGGATTCTGCAAGAGGAAGAATAGGGGATCTCCCCTATAATGCATGCTAAAATGAAAAACAATAGATTCCATACTGAATGTGAAACTACTGCAAACCAGCCCTTCCCGCTAATCCATGTTCTCAGACTAAAAAAAAGGGACGGTATTACGAATAGCCAATTTGCGAATGCAAGACTGCTTATGTTAAGTGTATCGGTATTCAAAATGTGCAAGGTTGCCCATATCACACCACCTGCTAATACTATGAGTGTATTTCCTAAAGCATAGAAGGGTACACCGAAGAACAATGTCTCCTCAATGGGCCCAGCAGATAGTACAGAGATAATTGAAAGAGGAGTTGGCCGCGAAGGCTCCTCATAGTCGGGAATAATAATTCTTTCAACTATAAATGTCCCCGACAGCATAACGAGTATACCAATTCCGTGGTAGAAGAGAACCATCATAATGAGATAGTTAATTGAGGTTCGACGATATGTCGTCATCCAAGCTGAGGGTTTGAGATCTTTTTTTATATCAGAAAATATTGATGTTCGTGATAATGGCAAAGAAGGCAAATGAACCCAACGCTTTTGAGGCAAAGTGATATAAAAATTATAATACTATTTGTGTTTGTCGGATTCTGCATTGCAGCGTCAATTAATAGGCTTGTACTCTAGCCCATTATAGAAATTAACTCTTGGTGGAAACAAACAATTCTCAAGGCATACATTCTGTTTGTCATATGTACAATTTTCTTTATACCTAGTTGTTTAAAGTCTTGCGCTGGCTGATTTTCCAAAATAGGATTTGACATCGGACCTGTACAGGTACCAAATCACCACTATATTGATAATTACTTGTACTATTGAAAGGAATTACCTCCTGCAATCGAGATAATGCCTGTGACTATTCCAATGTATGATAGAATAAGTGTAACAGACCATGCCAACACTTTACCCTTTAGTAAGCCATAACTTACGACGAAAGATGCTATTCTTATTACTATGAGAATACCACCCATTACTGCTAAACTAAGATAATGAGAGAGAGAAGAAGAGAAGAAGAGAAGAGAGAAGACCCTTCATTGATTACAATCGTAGAAGAAAATAATGAGGGTACGCCTGCAACCTATACCAAGTAAGGAACATATGGTAATGAATCAAAGTATGCTGGTCGAGTCATCCAAGGTATAATTACTTTGTCAAAACATCGAAATATTTCTGGTCTATTTTCTTTTCTACTGTTCAGTAAAATATCTTAATTATTTCAATTCGAACTGACAGTTACATAGTTATGTTAGGATTGGATTGCTTTTAGCAGCTCATTATACTCTTCCTTAGTAATTTCACCTTTTCCTAATTGTCTTTTAATTATGCTAGCAGGATCATGATGTTGTTTGCCCTGATTAGGATACTTATTATTGCTTGCATCAGAAGCAATACTTTTCGTGTATTTGATTTCATCACTGCTGGTGGTAATATGGGTACTATCAAACCCCAGAGGTCTTAAATTATCTAGAAACCTCCACTCATTTCTTATATCCAATGGACCGCTCTTGCCTATATGATAAAGTGCTCTTGTGAGCCTATTCTTATATTTAGCAAAGGAACTGGGAACGTGCAACGCTAACATGAATCCTTTAGTAGCAAACATATTCTTCCATTCTGTTGGATATGGCAAACTAATTGGAGTAAAATCGAGGGGTATTACTTCGTGAGGAGCTCTTTTTTGCGGATCTTTATTCCTCCACAAATATCCTAAATAACCGGGACTTGTGTCTAGAGGATTTTTTTTCCTAGGTTTGATGACGTCTTCCATTATCGAAGGATCATGTGTCCTGCCAACAATTACAAAAGATATTCCTCCATATCTCTTTATTGCTGCTGTTCGGTGTGCTTTTTCTTTCTCGCTTTCCTGTTTCCCTTTTTTTCTAAAGAATCCAGTTACATGTACCTGGATGATCGTTTTATCTGCTTTATACCCAAACAACTTTAGATATTCATGAATTTCATTTCTTCTATTAGCGAAAACCTGTTTAGAGACTATGCTTTCCTGTTTGGAAAATGTTTTTGCTCTTTTTTGCTGCTGCCTCTTCCTATCATTTTTTGGATTTTCTCCAGTAGAAGACATAATGATGTCTAACATATCGTAGTCAGCATTCTATATATGTGAACTATAAGGTTATCAAGTCTTCTACAATGAATGTAACTATTATTAAGAAACTCAAGCGTGCTGGTTTCAAGAGGCTTAATGCTAAAAGAAAGATAAGACGGAAGTTTTGGCTACTATATACATCAGGGTCGCAACCACCAATCGGGAAAACAACTAGTTACGATTATTTGTTTGATGCTTTCAGGTTATCGCTGCGATTCTTGCATTGATATATCCATATATTTCTCTCTTTTTGTCGTTTCAGTCGTCATTGGATTATCTCGACCCATTGAGATCTCCATTCAGGTGGTATGAAAGGATCAGCATAGTAATGGGTTTCATGTGCGACCTTTCCGTCGCTAAACTCCATGACGGCTACTTCGTAGACTGGACGCCCATCATAGGTGATAACCAGCTCAGTTATCCAAGATTTCCTTCGCCACGAACTCAGAGGATCTTAAATTAAGTTAGCAGTACGAGCTCAATGAGACATGAGGCATTTCGATAATAGAAAGATGCTAGGAGTTGGGTTATGTGTAAGCTGTAGGACTCCTCTCATTTGGTCCTAGTCCAAATTCGGCAGAAAATATTGTAACGCTCTTTTTGTAGAGATAGCGGGTTGACGAAGTCCTACAGGTTCTGATAAAGTTATGATAAACTAAGCTCTGGGTTTGGTATGGTTTCCTGTCCTACAGTAGTCACTGGGGAGATTTGGCTTAGCCTCGTTTTTAATGATAGTAATGCTAGTATTAATTAATATTCCTTAATATTTTCCTTGATCTTTACCTTCATTTCTGAAGTCATTTCTTCTGGTTTTATAGCATGAACTTTCCATGCGTGATCCTTTGCCTTGTTTAAGACTTCCTCTTCAGTTGAACCATCCATAGCAAAGTCGCAGTCAAGTCCAACATCACGACAGGCTAATCTTTTCATGATTCCTAATATACTATTGACATCTTATAATAGTTATGATCGTGTTGGAGTTTTTTGGAATGTACATATGACTATGAAAAAGACTTAATGTGATAGATTGTAAAAGAGAAGAGATCTGAAGTACCTACCTACACGCCTCAACCTGCCCAATACTCTTGAATGTTACGCTTTTTTTAGCGGTGATAATTTTACTTTACTATTTGCCTGTAACAATGTCGGAATACTAATGTGGCACTACAATGCTGTTTACGAGCAAGAAGAATCCAATGATTTAAAGTAAATGTTAGATCTATGCAAGGATGATTGAAGTAAGTCTTAAACCTGAAACTACACCAGCGTTCACAAACATTGCATCATAAAGCGTTCATTTGTCGGCAATTCGAATTAGTAGAAGGTCCTAAGCAATTTCATATCCTTTGAGCTTGCATGTACCTCTACGGGTTTCTCATCCCCTTGTAAAAGAGGGAATTTTGACGTACAGTTTTGGATTAGTGGCATCAGCCATCAATGCAATGAAATCTGTACTAAAGTTCATTGTCGTATGGGATATACTTTAGCTATACCCCAATTTACTT
>JALZGI010000298.1 GCA_030861105.1 Thermoproteota archaeon | reverse complement strand
ATTTTGGGTAGGTATATAAAAAAAAATAGAGGGACGCCACAGAGAGCGGGCGGTGTATCCAAGGAGAGTTTACAATCCGATTTCTCTTCATCAATGAATTCCAGTTCACAGCAAAAATCAGCGTTATGCTCTATACAAGGGACTAGTATTCAATCGATAATATCTAAAGAGATCTTGGGAATCACAGGAGGTCAACGGCTCAGGTTCTCCTGGATTGGGAGCGAGGACAAGAACAGTTTGGTCTTGGGATCAGGGAGACCCTTCTTTGTTCAAATTCAGAATCCAAAAACTATATATCTTAACAAAAGGAGACTTGATTTCCCTCATTATGGTCTATCAGTAAATATCGAGGGATTTTTCAAGAAACTTCCGGAACAGCCTGTTCAATTTGTTGCAAAGACAAGAATTGTCATTCAGACTCCAAGGGAACTACAAACGGAAGAGGTGTCTAAAATAAGATCCTTGGCTAACTCTCTAGTAATCCTTAGGAATCAAAAAAGAGAATCTAGAACATCGACAAAGAGGATTTATTCCTTAGATGTTATAAAAAAAGATAACAGGACGTATGATCTTTATTTAGTCGCGGATGGGGGTCTAGCCATTAAGCAATTTGTGGAAGGACGTGAATATATGATACCAAATGTTTCAACAGCGATTAATCTTAATTGTGAATGTCTTATTTTTGATGTTCTTGATGTATTGATCAACAAGTACCAGTAACATTTTTCTTACAGGACATTCATTCTTTTGCAAGTCGATATGGTTTTTGATCCCTTAATAAAAGCACGAAATTCCAAAGAACTAGAGTTAATTCCATCTGAGATATATGGTGCTATAGTAAAACGCCTTAATGTTGTGGAGATGGGAATTAAAAGGATAGAAAGGGCATCAGGAATTAAGTATCCTAACTACTATATCGATCCTAATCTTATTATTGCCGTACCCTCATCCGCTGACTTTCAATTCGGTCAATTAGCTTTTTTGTTTGCACAGACTATTCCAGTAGTGAAGAAAAATAATGAAGTTGAAATAGTCATTCGCATAACAGCCCCACTTGTAATCTATGGTTCGCTTGGGACCATTCATGCAATTCTGGCCCATGAATTCATGCATTATTTAGAGTTGCTGAGCCGGATGATAAAGATGGATATTGTTTCTGACGAGCTTACTGCAAGCATGTTTGAAAATACATATCGGGATTCAGGGCGTTTGTTAAAAGCTAAATGCGTGTTTAGGACGGATCAGGTCTTAAGAAAGCACCTTGCTAGGAAGTTTCCAGAAGGGTTCAAGGACTCGAAACTAGAAGAAAAGACAATAAAATACTGGATGAACAGAAGTCTCCCCTCAATAAATGTGCCCTTAGATTCCAATATAACCAAGATACCTGCTGAAGCTGTGGTTGGACTGGAAGTTGGTCAAGAGATTCGAGATAAGATACTTGAATTTGAAAGAGCAGGGCTGCGAAAGTCAAGAATAAGACCTAGATAAACGGATGAGAACCAATAATTGTACGAGCCTATCAAAGAAAGAATCTAAGGCCATAGACAAGTTTCTTGAGAGGCTGTCCAAGCGCCGTGAAGTAGTTGGGGCTTGTCTGTATGGATCCAAGGTGGCAGGATACGGAAGCAGGGATAGCGATATAGATATAATTGTTGTCGTAAAAGATTATCCGTTTGCGGTAAGATATTCTTACTTCCGGACAGACGGACTAAAAATATCCGCACTAATTGTTGATCGAATTGCGCTTCACAAAGACGCTCAGGTAGGTTTGTTAGGAGAATTTGTAGTTGGAAGATTACTTCATATCTATGAGTCAATAATTAATCATGAGTTATTCAAATCAATAGAGGTATTATATAAGAAGCGTGTCATTTTGGAAGAGTTACTTGACATAATCAGAAGCACAAACACCTTATGCACAGAAATATCGTTTCCTTTAGAATTTATTCTTTTTTCAAAAATAAAGAAGCGAAGTTCGGTCTATCCCTCTGCATTATACAGTTATTATAAAATATATACCGGAACGCAGGCGAAGAAGAATCTAGCTTTTGCGCTCGAAGGATACAGAAATGCTCTGGAGGAGATAGTGGAAAACGATAAGGAATTGCTAATATTAAAGGAGTCATCCATAGAAGATGCTAACCTACTGCAGATAAGCAAAAAACGTTTAACCCTAAATAGGAAGGCGGGAAGAATCCATCTAAAGTCTAAACTTGCCAGAAAATTACAAGTCCTTAATTCTTACTTTATCCATGCGTATGCTGGAAGAAGAGTTTTTCACTACACAAAACAGGAGGCCGAATCAAAAATAAGGCGACATACGAGTCAGCAAATTACTCTGCCGGAATTCATGGCATATCCCAGAGAGTATTTTTGGAAACTAGACGAAGGTCTAATTATAACTAGGAGCAACAAAAGATGGTTGGATGTCATTGCAAAGTCTTCCGGTTTCCTTTCCCATGTAGTAATAAGAAAGATTCCCTTGGGAAGTGCCGGTAGCAGGAGTGTCTGTTATACGCTGGGGGATAGGTATAATACCACGCGGAGCTTGTCAGTAGCGGTAAAAAAATTTACCAAACTAAAACGAGTAAGATGGGGCTCGTTGAATTTTTTTGCTTTTGCCAATCACATCCTTTCTAGGTATCCTCTCAGGGCTGACCCTCTATTCAGACTTGGCATAGAGTATAAGGCTCTTAGATATTTGCGTAATGAAGTAGGTTTGAATACCCCTGCTATATTAGCTATTGACTTGAAGCACAGAATATTGATAACACAATTGGTTGAGGGACGGAGCCTTCTCCAGATCATTCAAAGTTCCTTGAAGAAGACGTCAGCAGAATCAGAATGTATTCTTTGGATGAGGGAGATTGGAAAAAGGTTTGCGATGGTTCATGCGACAAATGTCACTCTTGGTAACATAAAACCGGACAATATTATTATTAACAATACGAATAACTCGAATGGCGGCATATTTTTTACAAGTTTGGACCAATTCAGTTTTAGCGAAAACTGTGTTAATAGCGACCCGATTTGGGATATTATTCAGTTTCTCTGTTGGAGTTTAAAGAGAACCAGCAATACTTCAATTGCTAAGGAGTTTACGAGACAATTCTTGGCAGGTTATATTTCCTACAGTCAATCATCAGCGACTAACACCAAGGCATCTAAAGTGAACGCTCCCCTGATACAAGAACTCTCACAACGATCTATGGACTATCTTGAACAATTTTTTCCATTAATATCGTCCTCAGTAGCAAGATCGATTAATGAAGAAATTAGAAGGTTGCAGATCGAATAAGTAGTGTATCAATACCGCGTGGACAACCTTTTCATATTTACGAAATACTGCAAATTCCTCGTACCTTTTCTCGAGCAGGGGTTAGTCAGCATCCGAAGCAATTAGATTAACAGGACTATGTTAAGGCTCGGCTTTCATCTTGGTCCAAATTTTGTCACTGACCTATGGAATTCAGTAAAACCACACTTCCCACAACTATAACGATCCTTGTGTTCAGCCATGAAAACTCCTCTCCCGCATCTGGGGCAATCCTTTTTTGTTCTGGCAATTTTTCCTTCACCTTCTACCTTGTAGAAATTGTACACTGAAACTTCACCTTTCTTTGCGGTCCCTGACTTTTTATCTGCCATTACTTCCTACCCTTACTAGTTTTGGCTTCGGCAGCCGCCGCCTGCTTTGCCCTTAACTTTGCTGCCTTTTCTTCGTCTATAATTTTTTTCCGGTCTTGTTTGGACATATTTCGTAGCATAAGGTATCTTGGAAGTTGCCGTTTTGCATCTTCTAGACTCTTATAAACATAAAATGATGCATGTATATCGGCCAGGCCTGTTTCAGAATGCATCGATATCGGTATGATCTGTTCCTGCTGATCTAGCTTAAAATGTGTTGCGATGATTGATGATGCATCGGGCTTGGTCAATTGACCTTGTACATTTTTTATAATCACTTTAAGTTCTCTTCTGTCCAACAAAGAATTTTGACGATCCTGTAGTGTGACGACTTCTTGTGAACTCAACTGCTAAATACGTAGTCGTATGTCTTATAAATTTTTACGACTGACGCCAACCCGATTTGGCCGCCGAGGGGGAGCTTAATCTTTCATCCTTAATCCTAGGCGGGTCCGGTGGGCTTCGATCCCACGACAAC
>JALZGI010000108.1 GCA_030861105.1 Thermoproteota archaeon | reverse complement strand
ATTTATGGCCGGCCTTATTAGAGCAGGTACTTGGGCAATTATGCGATACTTTAGAGGACTATCAAAGGAACTCTTTAACGGTCGACTTCCGGAAGATATCATAGAGCACTACTCAAGAAGGAGATCGGTTACCGCATCGCTGCCCACCAAGTTATAACTGGAGTTACATTATTTAACAGAAATTCAAATATTTAGGATCAATAACATTTATCGCTATACTATTTTTGACTTCCAGTTAGGGAATTTTTTTCTAAGTATTCGATGGCACTATCAGCAACCGTCGCAATCTTTGGAGTCAGTACAACGAAGTAATTTTTGTCAGCACGTTCCACTGCGGCAATGCTCTTGTATTTTCGAGTAGATATATCAAACTCAACCATTCCTGGCTCCACATAACCCTTGGTATATATCATCATCAAGACGTCTCCAGACAAAGGAGTTAGGGGAACTATAGAAAATACATATCCTCTGTAAGAGCTTACCGGTAACACTTGCTTCATGTAAGGCGCAACAGATACCAAATAAAGAAAGACATCTTCCACCGTAGGAAATTCTTCGTATTCAAACTTCATACCCTAGTCTGACACGGAACAATGTATTTAAGGATTTAAACGAGTCTTCTGGGCAGCTTTACGTAGTACTTAACCGTAGGACTCAAATTTGATGTCATAGCTACCATCCTTTCTCTTGTTGCGCTCAGTAACAAAGCCTTTTGGAACTAAATAATCAAGAGCACCGTCCACTGTGCCTTGCCATCCACATACGTAAAAGGAAGTATTTTCTGGAGTTATCCTCTCGTTGACTAGTTCTTCAAGCGGCGACTGATCTGTGCCAGGTTTCGGCCTAAGAAATGATTCAACTCTACCTTTTTGACCATCCCATGATCTATTGAACCATTCCTGTGGTCGGCTAATGCTTGCCCTGTAGCGGAAGTTCCACTTGTCTCTTCCCACGTCCATGCTTTCTTCCTCAAGCTCAGTCAATAGTTCTCTATAACTCAGTTCGTCAACATAGCTGGCACCGTGTAAAACGACTATTTCTCTCTTGGTTCCTATAGATTTTAGATGCAAGGAATATGAGATAAAGGGTGCCAACCCCGTGCCTCCACCTATTAGAACCATTCTTCTATTGTCCGGAGTTCCGTCATGCATCTTTTCATTTATTGTGAATATTCCAGTCGGCTTAACCCAGGATATTTCCTCACCCTCCCTTCTATTGAACAATTCGGTAGTTAAGCGCCCAGGGAGAGGCTTACGTACCCATCTTACCAAAAGTTCAAAATATTTTTTTCGTTCTGGAGGAGATGCAATAGAATAGGCTCTCCTTACTATCTTTCCTTCATTCGGATTGTGGAGACCTATAGTTACAAATTGACCAGCCTTGAAATCTGGGACCGGACTATTTGTAGGCGTTATCTTGAAAATAGCGAGATCTTCTTTGAGGACTCTAATATACGAGATAACTCCTGGATTATCGACCACCATATATGGTCTTGAAATCCTGTCTAAGCTAAATAAATATATTGTTCAGAGGGGAGTTCCAGGATAAAATGAGGTTCAAGGAATAAATTTATCCAATTCACAGTTACATAGGAATTTATGACAGTAAGGTCTCTCAATGTAACGGGCGGAATGGGACTAATGCAGGGCTCAGACGAAATTGACGCACTTTCAAAGGCAATAGACGAGGATACAGCTGAACACGACAAAGCCATGAGAGATTTTGACATTGCTATGAGAGAGTTCGCATCTGACAGGTCTCTGGAGACATGCCTAGGGGCCCTTAGTGTTTCCATTCAGATCTCCAATCTAAGATATAAGCTGTTTCAGTCTTACATGCAATACTCAAGACTATTGGAGAAGGAAATAAACCGATTGCAGAGGTTAGGTTCAATTCACACGTAGGGAGTCGATTGCAAGGTTGTTTTTGAGCCTCATTTCCTAATAGGAGTATGGTGGAAGGCCATCATCTTACTGTTACTCTATTTCTAATTTTGCCCAGCTTTTCTATTGAGATTTCAACTATGTCTCCGTGTTTTAGGTATTTGGGCTCAGCCATGGACATTGCTACTCCAGCAGGTGTACCAGTAGAAATTATGTCTCCCGCTTCAATTGTCATTATGCTACTTAAGCTTGAGATTATTCTTTTAATAGGGATGACCATATTTAGACTAGAAGAATTCTGCCTTACTTCTTCATTGACCCTAGTAACTATAGCCAAGTTTTGAGGATCAGCTATCTCATCTCTAGTCGTAATCCAAGGACCGCAGGGAGCAAAAGTGTCTATTCCCTTTCCTCTGGTGAATTGTTTGTCCTTGAATTGTATATCTCTTGCCGAAACATCATGCATTATCATGTATCCAAAGACCGAGTCTAATGCTTCTTTTTCTGATACTCCTTTAGTTCTTTTTCCTATAATAACCGCAATTTCCGCTTCATAATCTAATCTCTTTACAAATGGTGGACAGATTATATCGCTATAAGGAGAATTTAGTGCAGTTCGTGGTTTTATGAATATCACAGGTTCATCAGAAGGCATAAGACCAGCGTCCTTCGCGTGATCATAATAATTGAAGGCAAGACATATTATTGTGGGGGGATTGGGGAGAGGTGTTAGCAGTTCGACAGCCTCGAGTCTAGTATCATATTCGAGATCTTTTTGATATGTCATCACTTCGTTTATCCAGTCATTAAACAAGAAGTCCTTGATTGTGGGAGGAAGCGGGATCCCTGTTTGTTCTTGTATTTCGGACCTTGTGATCAATTTCCCTGCGTCATGAGATAGGATGGCATATGTCTCGCCATCTGAGATATCCTTTATTCTTGCAATTTTCATATTGCTAATCTATCTATCTGTGAGTGTAGATTGCTAAGCCAGAATGGTCAATTCTGCAAAAACCGACTCTCACGAACTGTACTTTAGAATCTGGCTTGAGCCTAGCAAAGTATGATTCACATACGCCTTTCCAAACCTGAAGACTTTCGGCATTATAGTTGTCCCCTTTGAAGAGCTCTTTGGGTACGAGAATTTCGAGGGCATGGGCGTCGTTTTTTGCCACCCATTGAATCTTGACCAAATCGGCTTTTATTTCATCTCCGGAATACGAGCCGACAGCTGTCAGCCGTTTGCCATCTTTTCTAATTTCATTGATTCGAATATTGTACAGTTCAATCAATCTAATTTCATTACCAGGTTTGAGATTTATTGCATCATCCATAGAAATATAAACAACATCTCGGACCAGAACATTTCTTGACCCTAGGTCAAGGTTTGGATGATTCTTTAATATAATCTCTCGAGGCAAAGTCCCTAGTATAATTACCTCAACTGGATCTTTAACAAAAAAAATCCTAATGCTCGTGGGTTCAATTATTTTTCTGTTAAATGCTTCCAGAGATTCAAATGGAGGTTTGGTTTCAGCAAGAGTTAAACCCAACGAAAGAACGAATTTTCTTATGGCTTCTGGTACAAAACCTCTTCTTTTCATTGCTGCAAGCGTCGGCAGCCTAGGATCGTCCCAAGACTTTAAAATACCGCTTTCGATCAACGGCTTTATCTTTCTTTTTGAGACCGGGAGTCCTTTAAATTCCAACCTCGAAAACTCTATCATAATAGGTTTACGTAATCCCAGCCTTTCGAGGATAGCGAAGTAAAGGGCATTCCTGAGCTCATATTCCTTGGTCCTGAACGCGTGGGTAACTCCGTCAAGACTATCTTCAATCGGAGCAGCAAAGTCGTACGTGGGCCATATTTCATATTTGTCTCCCAGCCTGGGATGGTGCCCCTTAATTATCCTAAAAAGAGTCGGGTCCCTCATAGCAGTATTGAGGTCAGACATAGAACCCTTGTATCTAATTATTGCTTCGTTCTGCTCGAATTTTCCTTCGAAGAATTCATCCACGCGACCAGCTGCATACTGTCTGTTCGTCCGGCAAGCACATTCGGCTCCAGCAGATCTGAGTTCGTGGATTGTTTTCTGGTTACAAGTGCAGACGTATCCATGGCCATCTAGAACAAGTTTCTTCCCATACCAATAAAGAGTTTCAATATCGTCTGACGTATTTTTTATTATGTCAGGCCTGACATCGAGCCATTGTAGTGCAAGGATAAATGATTCATAGTACTCTGGTTTTTCATTTATTGGATTAGTGTCGTCAAAACGTAGAATAAGTTGCCCGCCGTATTTTCTAGCATAATATTCATCAATTATCACAGCTTTTGCATGTCCAATATGAGGATATCCATTAGGCTCAGGAGGAAACCTGGTTATCACTTTTCCATGGGATGCGTTTTGTAGTTCAGGAAGCATATGGGAGGATGCACCATGCAATGCTTCAGCGGAATTGATTTTGTGAGGGATGGTTGAATCTTTTAATCTGTCGAGGAGTAGCCTTTGGTCGGCTAATGATAGAGAGTTAACTTCCAAAACTATTTCACTTATGATTGGGATAATGTCTTTCAGATTAGAGCGAAATTCGGGATTAGATGCAGCAACTTTTCCGATTACAGAGTCAACTTTCGCCCTACCGTTATGCTCCACTGCATTTTGAAGAGCAAAAACCTTTATTGATTGGATGAATCGTTGATCTAGAAACACTTGGATTACAAACTCCGTCTGGCAACAAAGCCTGCTGTAGTTTGAAGCGCTTTCTTTGGTCCCGAGTCGGAATAAGCGCCTAATGTCTTCAGGGCTTCAGAGACGTATGCTTCTGCTAAGTTTCTTATTTCCTGCTCAATTCCTAGACCCGATATTATGTTTATGACTTCTTCAAGTTCCGTGTTATCAGTTTTTTTGGAGCCGAGAATTTTTAAAAGCTTAGCTCTTTCTTGTGAGTCTGCTTTCTTGAGCACAAGTACTATGGGATAAGTCTTCTTTCCCTCTCTTATATCGTTCCCTACTGCTTTTCCGGTGATTTTGGGGTCTCCTGATATCCCTATTAGGTCATCGACCAGTTGAAATGCAATACCAGTGTTCCTTCCGAAGGCCGATAGCCTATCAAGATCTGCTCTTGAGTGGTCATCTGCAGATAAGACACCAAGTGAACATGAGAGTTCAAATAGTGAGGCTGTTTTCTTTTCTATCATTCTAATATAGTCAACCTGAGAATAGGACCTATCATCTCGAGAAGTCATATTCATATCTAGAGCCTGTCCTTCACACACATTAATGCAGGCGGTGGAAAGTCTGCTCACCATTTCAGCTATGGATTTGTCACTTATGCCTTCTTTTAGTCCTGCTACTGACATTAGTTGAAATGCTTTTGAAAACAGAATGTCACCGGCCAAAATAGCAAGTGGTATCCCGTAAGAGGCATGTACTGTGGGAACGTTATGACGCATTTTGTCGTTATCCATAATGTCATCATGAACGAGAGAAAAGTTATGCACAAGCTCGACTGCCGCCGCAGCAGGCATAGCTTTTGTTGATTTGCCTCCAAAGAGTTCACAGGCCTTTAGAACTATAAATGGTCTGAGTCTTTTACCCCCACTGGAGATATAGTGGGCTGAGGCAGCATAGAGCCCCTTGGGTCTTCCGTCAAGAGATGACAAGATAAATTCATTTACCTGTCCAGCAGTATTTTCTAGTTCGCTTCGTAAAGCGTTTAGATTCATAACCCATTGACCTCTGCCGCTAGAGCTCCCGTTAACTTATACTCTGACTTCCTAAGCATCTCAATATTTCTAGAGCCCAGAAGAAACATTGTACCTTTAAGTTGAGCCATGATTAAGTCCATGTAATGAAATAGACTATCTGTGGACTCGGCCGCAGCCTTTAGAAAAGGATATGCGAGGGCACACATATCTGCTCCTAAAGCCATACACTTTGCAATCTCCAGGCCATTTCTTAATCCTCCAGATGCGATTATTGGCGTTTTTTTCACGGCCCTTTTGACTTCGATGAGACTAATAGCAGTAGGTATTCCCCAGTCCCAAAACAACTCCCCAAGATGGATCTTTACCTTATTTTTTGCAGCGGCCGCGCGTATTTTTTCAACTCCTGCCCAGCTGGTTCCGCCTGAACCTGCTACGTTGATCGCAGACACCCCGGCAGTCTCAAGTCTAACGGCCACTTCAGCTGAGATCCCGGCAC
>JALZGI010000082.1 GCA_030861105.1 Thermoproteota archaeon | reverse complement strand
CTATTGTATTGAACGAGTCCTCCTTAAAGAGTCCGCCCACATGCAAATCAGACAATTGAACTATCTTCATGGTGGGACTATGTATCCTACCTCCATATATTCATAGGAGATCATTCAAAGGGGTGATATGGAACCATCAGGCTACAACCTCTGGAGGGGCACAAACCTTGACTGATACAATATTGGATCTCTTCAAATACGGTCCACGGATTTCTGAACCTATATCAAACAGCCAGCTCTGAAATTAGTCCTATCTGAAGATCACCTGGATCAAAATTGATTTGCATTGGCGTACCTTTGCTTCGAAAAAGAACGCTTATACAATTCACTCGACTTTTTGCAGATGGTCCTGCAACTAAGAGATGCTGCTAGGATAACCTGGCTTTGGGGTAATAATTTTGAAGCGGTTCTTTGACTAATTTAATTTTCTTAGGGCATACTGGCTAACCCAAAGACTATTACGATATCCTGTGCAGCAGTATCGTCCTTTATTCCGGCTTATAGTCTTCATTAAGAAGAGAACGCGTAAGCCAGCTTCGCAGCTTCATGCAACTGTGCTCTTCGTCGATAGATACCGGCCTCGGCCGATTAAGTGCCTTGACCTCCACTCGACCCTGCATCTGCGATTGTACGTAGTATACTACCAGCTTCCGTATGCATTAATAAGTACGGTTCCATCTCACCTGAGGTATCACCTACAGAACCTTTAATTAAAGGGAGAGAAGGATGTCTAAGGCAGAAGTAACTTTGGGCAATCTTAGAAAAGATTACGTTTTAGAGAAGTTTGTGATAACCCCAGATTCCCCCGGTGATAAAATTCGCTCAGACCCCTCGTATGAAAAATGTCCCTACTGCCCCGGAAATGAATCAATGACAGGACCAGCTGTCATTTCATTGGTGTCTAAAGATGGGATGCTCCAAAGACTGTCTGATAGTGAAGGAAGTGTCATAGAGGACTGGTGTGTTAGGGTTTTTCAGAGTGAGCATCCTGCAGTAAAAACGACTTCGCAGAATAATTATTCCGATAAACCTCATTATAGTGAGCCGGCATACGGATTTCATCAGATAGTAGTTGCTTCGCCAGAGCACAAACAAGATTTGTCGAGAATATCCGTCGAACAGTGGGAAAATGTCCTTTTAGTAATTCAAGAAAGGGTAAGGTGGCTTTATACTCAGAAGAGTGTCACGTATGTCTCAATTTATGTTGACAGTGGCCGAGAAGCGGGTACCTCTCTTGACCATGCACATCTGAATATCGTAACATTTTCTACCATTCCCCCGGTCATAGAGTTGGAGGCTGAGGGTTCCCACAAGTACCTAAATGAAAACGGCAACTGTCCCTCATGTAATATACTATCTATTGAAATGGGTGGCCCTCGTCAGATCCTTGCTACGGACAGCTATTTGGCATTTTCTCCTTGGGCGCCAACGTACCCATATGAATTCTGGATTTATCCTAAAAGACATACCACAGCATTTTCGAAAATTCCACAAAAGGAGATAAGCGATCTTGCACTGATATTACGAGCAACGATTGGCGGAATGTCCAAGGGTCTTAACTCTCCTGCTTTCAATTTGGTTTTTCATTTATCTCCAGAAAAGAAAAATAGCCGACAAATTCACTGGCATATCGAGGTATATCCTCAAACCAATAAGTGGTCTGGTCTTCAACGGGGCTTTGGAATATACGTTAACTCCGTATCCCCAGAAAGCTCAGCAGAGGTTCTTGGATCTGCATGCAGAAAAGAGCTGGCTGGCCTTGTAGGGATAACTTAGTTTAAAGTAATGAGGCCCTAACTTTTTTAGGTATAATGAAATGGCTTCATTAGAAACTTGGATAGCCCTCGGTTCTTTATCTATGTCGGCTATGTTTATAGCCCTGATGTTTTCTTTTTACATATTCCTGGTAGGTCCGGGAGGGAAAGGTCCAGATGTCGCGACCGATCCAAGAGCCTTGCTAATCCAGGTCATATCCATTTCGGGCGCTCCTGCGCTAATATTGGCAGGCACGGTCATGGGTGTATCACGAGGTGAGGTTAAAAGGAGCCCTGGAATAATACTCTTTATTACTGGCTCTTCATTGCTTATTGCTATGGTGTTGCTCACCGAAAGCATACTGCCACAGCTCGGCTCGCAATTTCGCCTCCCTGAAATTAGTTATGTGCCTATTATCTTCACTCTGGCTGGTGTAGGCATTATCGGCTGCGGTCTTACGGCACTAAGGAATAAACGAAAGACAAGAAGGAGTTTGGAGGGATAACAAATCACTTGAATAGGGTCATTACTATATATTGGCCCATTATTTTAGTGGCATCTCAACCCTTATTCCTATTGCTGTGTTGCTATATTTTTCCCAACTTTTTAACATATTTCTTGTAAGCATCTAGATAGGTTTTCTTATCTCCTATGTCAACGAAACCAGAATTAATTTTAAACCCTTTTACTATTCTTTGTTGTTCCAGCGCTTTTCTTACTGCATCGTCCATTCCATAGGCCGCGGCCTTGGGTATCAGCTTTAGGAATGCGGGTTCCATGACATAGCATCCAATATTTATCAGCCCCGTGACTTCGGGCTTCTCCGTCCACCGGGCAATTCTATCTTTCTTTCTATCCATTTCAATAAAACCATATTTAAGATTCGTCCTATACGGCAGAAGAGCCATAGAAAGAAAGGCATTTGATCGCCTGTGCTCATGTATCATCTTGCTAAGAGGGAATTCATAGACTGAATCACCATATACACAAACAAAGGTTTCGTCTAACATTTTTTCAGCGGTTTTTAACTGTCCTGCTGTAGCGAGAGGCCGATCTGCTCTTGCGTAGTCAATTTTGAGCCCAAACCTTCCGCCATCCTCAAAATAATCTTCAATAATTCTATGGAGATAGCTCACACAAAGGATGATATGATCAATTCGCTGTTCCTTTGGAACTCTTCTTGTACTGTTCCTTAGCCAGTCTACTATATGTTCTAGCAGAGGCTTGTTCCCCAATGGTAGCATAGGTTTAGGTATAAAG
>JALZGI010000080.1 GCA_030861105.1 Thermoproteota archaeon | reverse complement strand
GACTAACAGCAAACATGCTTGGTACGGGATAAATGCCTCGGAAAGAAGAGTAGAGGATATGCATCACAACGGAGTCCTAGAACCGGCGGTTGTTAAAGAACAAATATTGAAAACCGCGGTGGAGGTTAGCTGTCTTTTACTAAAGGTCGACGACGTCTTGATGATGAAACCCGTGGCATACACTCATACCCATTCAGACGGAACCAAACACTCTCATTCTGGCGGAGATAAGAGTCATGATCACCACTTCGACAGATTGGGAAAACAACAACGTCCAAGTCATTACTATTTTTGAGCTCAGGACAAGTGTGGAATCGTTCCTTTCCATAGTAATCTATTTCCCAAGGTTTTTTAGCCGTCGGGCTGAAGGAAATATTTGGGGATCTTGATTGGTTCCTTGAGCTTAACCGTATATTGTTCGTCGCCATTAAATTTGGCGTACAGAACAATATTTTTTACAGATTCGGGCACTCCAATCATCACATTTTCCTGAGATAATAGCAATTTTATCCCCTGCTGAATACTCTTACTAGAGATCTTTCTGCGTAACTGCGTAACCACGTAATAGCAGTAAAGAGCCAAACATTCGTAGATATTGATCTTAAGGCCCGTTGCAAGCCTTTCTTTTATTGCTTCAATGGAGCGAAGAAATATAGTTTCGTAGGACTCTTCTGAATATTCGAAGACGAAATTTAAAGGAGTGGTATCGTTTTCCCCGGTTACTTTAGCTTTAACGAATATCAACTTTAGCGCTTCGGAGGCTTGGCCTTAGACCCTTTTCCAAAGTCATATGTGTGACCCGTGCCTCTATAAAAGTTTGGCCGAACCGGGTGCCCCTCCCTCTCACCTTTCTTTGTAAGAGAGAGTCCTGCCAGGAGCTCGACTATCAGCCTGTTGGCTAGGCCTGAGGTAATGCCACCGTTGTAAGAATTCTGATCACTTACATCATAGTTCGGAGCAACTTCGACCAAGTCAAAAGCGAACCTATCCGGGTCAAATGATGTTGAAAGTAATCGCATCAATCTCATGCCTTCTCGCGAGGTGAGGCCATTAGGTTCAGGCTCTCCCGTCCCTGGTGCATATGCCGGATCGAAAGTATCTATGTCCCAGCTGATATAAACCGCATCTACATTGTCATTTGCCCTATCCGCAGCCTCTTTTGCTATATGATCAATGCCTAGTTCTTCAACATCTAACATTGTAAACCACTGGAAATCCTGATCCGCCATCCATTTGTAGAGGTCCGGACCAGGCCAGTACCCGTGGGGGCCTATTAATGTATAGTTCTTCCCCTTAAGACAGC
Organism: Thermoproteota archaeon; assembly: GCA_030861105.1. Classification (GTDB taxonomy): domain Archaea; phylum Thermoproteota; class Nitrososphaeria; order Nitrososphaerales; family Nitrososphaeraceae; genus TH5893. Next base: position 718 of record JALZGI010000080.1, on the reverse strand, counting down.
CCAACTCCATTATCCGTCTGATGTGTGCTCCATGGTCGTACTTGAAACCACACAGGCCCTGAGGAGCGCAATCCGCGTGGGTGTCTATATGGATCATTCCGATGTTTTTGTATTTCTTGGCAAATGCTCTTACGTTTGCAAAGGTTATCGAATGATCCCCTCCCAACATAACAGGAATCCCGTCTACATCTAATACTTCTTTTACCTTATTAGTCATCCTGGTATGAGATTCTATGACATCTCCGGGAGAAACAACCACATCACCATAGTCAACTGTTTTAAATACTCCGAATGGATCAACTCCGGTTTCTATGTTAAAATGCTCGTATGGCGGAGACGGTACGGTCGAAGCAGCCCTAATAGCCCTAGGTCCATATCTTGCCCCGGGCCTGATTGTGGTCCCAAAGTCGAATGGCTCACCCACAATTGCAATGTCTGGTTTTACTTTCTTCAGTTCCTCCAAACTTCTGATCCAGGGGAGTTTTAGAAAAGTTGGAATACCTACAAAAATTGGTTCGTCGTTTCCTTTGTATGAATCCCCATAAAATTCCATACCCATGTAAAAATCAGCATAAATAATACGAACCGATTTCTTAAATATTGCTAAGTATATTACGTGTGGGGTTTGCTATCGTCCTTAATACTTCATACGTAGTTTACATATTATGACTCAATTGATTTTGAGGGTTATTTCCGGTCAAGTATAGCTGAGTAGACG
>JALZGI010000073.1 GCA_030861105.1 Thermoproteota archaeon | reverse complement strand
ATCATGGGTAGGGTCAATTGTCATATCATCTTTCGACAATTTTCTATCAGTTGAGGTAACCTTGAATCCTCGTATTACAACGGCGGGTATGGCCTCATTTGCTTCTCCCATGATTGCAACACCCATGGCGGCCAAACCATCTGCAACTGCCTTAAGTGTTACTTTTAAAACATTTCCAAAAAGATCTCTTTTTCCTCGTTCATCTTCGACAGGCTCGAATCCGGAACATCCGATAGCCACGCCAGTTGTTCCTATTCGAGTTGGCATGAGTCGACTATCTGAAATAACAACTCCTACCCTGATTTTGCGATTCTTCAAAAACTTGATTCTTAGGTTTTCTGCACTTTTAAATGCGTCATTGGGATAGAGGACTACAAATCCAGGAGGAACATTTGATTTATCAATTCCAGCGTTTGGTGCAATCATCCCATCTCTTATTGCTAGTAGAAATCCAGGAATCCCCCCGCAAATGTAATCTGATTCTCTTAATGTAATTTCTGCAATTTTTGGATCCATATGAAATTCGGAAGCTAATGCTCGTGCCTTCTTGCTTACCTTCACTTTGCTCAATTTGAGAACAGCACCCTCACTCATTGAGACGTATTTGCTAGACACCACTATAATGTCGCCTTCCCTAAATTTCAAGCCCGATGATAGGAGGCTGTCAAAAAGATCAAACTTATCCCTTTTAATAGAGGAATGAATAGGCATGATTTCCAAATTCGTTCGAACGAGGAGAGGTAAAACAGACCTACCTATAGCGATTTTCCTTTCAAAACATTTTAACAATGGTCTGGATAATCTTTCTAATTGAGAGAAAATAGTTGCCAGGAATGACAATTACTGAGAAAATACTTGCACGAGCTTCAAATAAACAAAGAGTATCACCAGGAGATGTCATATTTGCCAAAGTGGACAAATTAATGATGCATGATGTATCGGGGCCCGGAGTGATTAAGGTATTTAATGAATGGGAAAAGAAGGGAAAGAAATTTGAAGGTATATGGGATCCTGCTAGGGTATGGATAACAGAAGACCATTTTGTTCCGGCTGCTGATAGAATTTCGGCAGACAATATAAACACTCTATCCAAATGGGCAGAGAAATATGGAGTAAAAAAGCATTTCAAATATGGGTTAGGACAGTATGGAATTTGTCATACTCTATCTCATGAAGAGGCATTGGTATTACCCGGCGAAGTCTATGTTGGCGGGGACTCGCATACCAATACAACAGGGGCTATGGGGGCCTTTGCCGCTGGTCTAGGCCATACAGACATTGCTTATGTTCTAACGAATGGAACAATTTGGTTTCGAGTTCCTGAAACAATGCTCTTTAGGTTTTCAGGGAAAAAGCCAGACTACATAATGGCAAAGGACATGATCTTGTCAATAATAGGAGAGGTTGGAACTGACGGCGCAAACTACAAAACTATGCAGTTTTCAGGCGAAGTAGTAAATGAATTACCCATGGAGGAGAGGCTGACTTTGACCAATATGACTACGGAGGCGGGTGCAAAAAATGGGATAATTGAAGCCGATGAGACAACCGATCAGTATATTCGTGAGCGAACCGATGCTAAATACTCTCGTGTTATAGGAGACGACGATGCAGAATTCTCAGAAGTCTTTGATTACGAGATTGACAAAATGGAGCCGATAGTTGCCAAACCATTTTCACCGGGAAATATAAGTACAGCAAGAGACCTTCAGGGAATAGAAATTAACAAGGCTTACATCGGCTCTTGTACTGGAGCAAAACTCGAAGATTTGAGAGTAGCTGCCAAATATATGAAGGGCAAAAAGGTAAGGATACGGACCGAGGTATTGCCAGCGACTCAATCCATATTTCTTAAGGCAATGAATGAAGGTTTGATTAATACCTTTGTTCAAGCAGGAGCCGTCGTTGGACCGCCCACTTGTGGTGCCTGCTGCGGAGCTCATATGGGAGTCTTGGGCAAAGACGAAATTTGTATAAGTACAACTAACAGAAACTTTCCTGGCAGAATGGGACATGTAGAGTCCCAGACCTATCTGGCCTCTCCTATTGTAGTTGCAGCATCGTCAGTAACTGGTAAAATAACCGATCCTCGAGACACAGTGAATAATTGATGCGGGGAAAAGTCCACAAATATCCGAGGGCCAATATTGATACTGATGTAATAATTCCTGGTCCTTATCTGAAAATTCATGACCATAAAGAACTAGCAAAACATGCTATGGAAGGATTGGACGCCCAGTTCCCCCAGAAGGTTTCGAAAGGCGACTTTCTTATCTGTGGAAGCAATTTTGGTTGCGGCTCAAGCAGAGAACACGCTCCTATTGCTCTCTCACATACGGGTATCAAGGCAATCTTGGCCCCTTCATTTGCAAGAATATTTTACCGCAATGCGGTCGACGGCGGGTATTTGCTTCCTATAGAGATTGAAGATTCCACGCTGGAGAAAATTGACGACAAAGATGAGCTTGAGATCGATATTTCTCAAAACAAAATTATTAATCTCACTAAGAACAGTGAATCCTACGGTATGAAGCCCTTTCCTGAGCTGATAGCAAAGATAGTAGAAGCAGGAGGGCTAATGAATTTTAAGTATGACACGGAAGAAGGGAAAGCTAGAGGAAATATTTAGCAAGGCATTGCATGGAGATGATCCAAGCCTTTATTCGGTAAGTTATCGTGACTTTGGATCAGTTGTCCAGGTGCCTCTACTGGAATTTTTAGAATTGTCGGAGAATTTCGAGCTAATACCTGCAAATAGAATAATAGTTGTCAACAGAGATGGTAAGGAACTTTACAGAAAGTTTTCTGTGGGATGATAACAATTACTGTTCAGATATGAATTGTAACAAAAGCTCTGATTTTGTAAAATTAACCTATTACTGCTACGGGTAGCCTTATCTCAAAAAAATAGGAAAAAATGTGTACTGAGGCCAAGCTAGTGGCCAGGTTTACCTGAGCTGTTAGCTCAGCCTGCAGTTTTGACTTATGGGGTTTATTGGTCTGCGTCTTGATCTGCGTCTTGATCTGCGTCTTGATCTGCGTCTTGATCTGCGTCTTGATCTGCGTCTTGATC
>JALZGI010000071.1 GCA_030861105.1 Thermoproteota archaeon | reverse complement strand
TATTCTACCCGAGGTGGTATTTCATTATACCTGTGTTTTTCTAATATGCCACTCTTTTCTAATTCTTTGAGTCGAATCGATAGAGTTCTAGTGCTAAAGCCTTTCAAGGCTTGTCTGAATTGTTTGTGTCTTACAGGATTAGTAGTGCAGCATAAAGGGATTAGTATTTCAAGTGTTCCTCTTTTTGTTATTAAATTCCTTAATTTTGCAGTTTCAGACATAAGCAATGTAGCGTCATAGCCTTTGAAATTACAATCTACCTTCTCGTTGTTTAGAACCGGCAATCCTTTTCCTCTTTCTTTCCTCTTGCTAATAGTTTCCATGTTTGCACCTATTCAGCGCAATCGTTCACCCTTGATAACTTAAATAGTTTTGGTTATAAACAATAACATATGCAGGACCATTGATAAAAGAAAAAATAAAAGAAAGATTTGGCAAAATTGCATTGACAGGAAATGAAACATGTTGTGCACCTTCTATAGAATTCAAAAGTAGTAAATCTTTAGTAGTGGTTGTTGTTCTCCTATTGACTCTGCTACAGTTGTGGGTTATGAAAGTAAAGAACTAGAATCTATACCTAATGCATCAGTTTTAGGAGTAGGTTGTGGTGCTCCTCTACATCATTCATACGTTAGAGGAGGAGAAACTGTTGTTGATTTGGGTTCTGGAGCAGGAATAGATGTATTTTTGTCGGCCAATAAGGTTGGAGGGTCTGGTAAAGTAATAGGCATAGATATGACCGATGAGATATTGGAGAAAGCAAGAAGAATGGAAAAGAAAACGGTTATACAAATGTAGAATTTAGAAAAGGAGATATAGAGAAAAGAATTCCTGTAGATGATAATTCTGCAGACCTTGTTATCAGCAATTGTGTTATAATTTGACAACTAATAAGGTGAATACATTCAAGGAAGTTCACAGGATTCTAAACCCCGGACAAGGAATAATGGTGATTTCTGATTTAGTAACCGATAAAGAAGTATCGAGATTCCATAGATTCTGACAAGTGGTGTAGTTGTATTGATGGGGCATTAACAAAAGAAAACTATCTTGAGAGTATTAAAAAAGCAGGATTTCAAATCCTAAGATATTGGGAGAGAAGTTATACACCCTAGAAGAGAGCAATAACCAAGATAAGAGAAGAATCAAAAGCATTTTAGTAAAAGCAGTAAAATATTAAAAAAGGAGAAAATTAGATTGAAATTCTCTTTTGGCTCAAAGTCAAAAACTTGCACTATCAAGTTCCAGATCAGGCATGTACGATATAGCCCTTCTAGATATTAGAATGCCGGAAATGAATGGGTTTCAACTATCTAGGAAGCTTAAGATATAGATAACAAGCTAAAGGTATGTTTTATTACCGCTGCTGAATTGCTTCACTATAAAGAAACAGATTCAGATATCATCAATGATTTAGGAAATGACTTCTTTATCAACAAGCCTGTGGTGTCATGGATTTGATTATTAGATTAAATGCTATACTATTGCAAAGGTAATAGGTAACTATAAACCACAAAGTCTTGAAGCCTTTTATGCTTTCTCTGTCTTTCTTAGCTATCCTCGGATAGAAGGGACTTACCAGAACAGATATTCCCTAACATGACATTAGACAATAACCAAGTCAGCTAATCAAGAGTTCTACAATAGTTCAGAGCTAATATATCCTGGTCTGACCCTTCAGGATATGCTCCTATGGGTGCTTTACAGTCAGCGACTACGTTTTTGACTTCAGCTCCGGAATATCTAGACATGTAAAACGGTTGGCAAGCAAAAAGATAAACAACCCCAAGATGCAACCCAGTCCAAGATATTGAATATTTGTCCCATCTATCAATATCATAGTGATATTGATCACTTGGGTATCTAATATATTCTGAAATTCAGTTGGAAAACAAATCTGAGAGCGTCGGGCAACTTGTATTAAGAGGTTTATGGCAATGACAAAGTCTGAGTATCCTGCGGTTTCCTGTGTTTTTCTTAAGGACGTTTTCCTGATTTCATAATACTCCTTATCATGATCAAACGTCTTGCATAAAAAAGGTGTCATAAATCCTTAAGTATTTATGTTATTTATCGAATTCAAAAATGAAAACTCAGGAAAGGTCATTAAAAATAGATGAGATCTTGAATAATACACTAAATGATTTTTTGAAGTTTCCACTTTCGGAAGCTATTGCAGGAAGACGTGCAAGGAGATTTTGTGTAGGTGCTGAGATCCCTGATGGTGTTCTTTCATTTAGATCAAAACATGATCCCCTACCTCTTAGTGAAATAGAGCAATTACTTTTACTCTCATATATGGGAGGAGTAACAGGATGGCATTTTGCTATCATGCGACATGAAAGATATGCTCCCAAACTTTCTAACTATTCTGCTAGTCCCGTGGGAAGGACATACCCTTCTGCGGCTGGCTTTATTACATCTGAGCTGTTCTACACAGATGATAATGGGACATATATCTTTCCTACACGTGATTTTCATCCAGAGATTGAGATTATTGATGGCAAAGTAGACCTAGAAAAATTCCTTTCTGTTCATAAGAAGAGAATAAGAAAACTTTCAGATAAACGACTATACATCCCTAGGTCAGAACCTTACATGGAAGGTCATAATACGTGGATAGCTAATCACGCTGGCTCAACAGTTGTAATACCAGTTGGCGATCTGGCTCAGCATACTTTATCTTCGATAGCATTCTATACACAAAACGGTTTTCCTCTCTATGACGATATTGCAAAAAAGCCAATACCTGGGATAGAAAAATATGAAAATATAGCAGACTCAAATAAAGCCTTACCACTTACAGCTGTCGAACAAGGTTCTCTAGCTGAGTTAACAACTGAACTTTCTACATCATGCTATGCAGGTATTTTGACTTTGCAGGCGATGGGTCTTGGCGGATGGATGTATGATGGACTTGACAGGCATACAGTGTTAGGAGCCAGCGGAGATCCTAATGTTCCAGGTCTAGGATTTAGATATGACAAAGATGAAAGATGGTC
>JALZGI010000055.1 GCA_030861105.1 Thermoproteota archaeon | reverse complement strand
GCTTGGAAATCTTGTTTATGAACATAAAGGTAGGATCACTAGTGAAACAGTCTTAGAGGGCCCAACAGTCCAAACCTCTTTTTCTTCCAATGGTACTGTAACCGGTGGAGTTACCAACGTAAGTGTTACTGAAATTGGAACATATACCACAACCCCCAGAGCTAATGGCATACTCTACGGCGAGGGACAAGGTGTAATAACAGCTGAAAATGGTGAAACAGTAACATGGGATTCACAAGAAATCGGGAATACATCTCCTAATGGTGAGATAGAATTTCGAGGATCAATTTTCTTCAGAACTCTGTCGCCAACAGGCAGCTTGGGCTTTCTTGACAACATGGTAGGTGTCTTTACCTTTCACGTAGACCCGTCAGGAAATACTGCGGTTGAAGTCCTAGAACTAAGGTAAAATAAGTGGTCTACTGTTGACTACCAAACTATTTTATTTGATTTTTGATACTGTAACTAATTTAAGAGTGCCTATAAGAGAACATCCAATATACGTGAACGGTTCCTATAACCTTAAAGTAATATTAGTCTCATAACTTGTTGATGTACGACCTAGCAAAGGATCGTTTATCAAGGAAATTATTGGTTCTATGTGTGTTATCGGTTACTACATTATTGTTATTGTCTTCATTATCATTACCAGCACCAATTGGATATCCACAATATGCATCAGGTTTTCTGCATGAAAATCTATTAGGACTAAACCCTCCAGCCACTATTATCACAAGTCCGTCAGTTAATCGCGGAATTGGGACACCATTAATTGCACCTAGTTTTGGCGGTAGTGGATTAGGATATGGTTCAGGGTACGGCTTGGGTTATATGCCTGGCTTTGGTGGTGGACTGGGTTATGGAGGACTTGGTGGGCTTGGTTACAGTCCTGGGTTGGGTGGTAGTGGTGGACTTGGAGGACTTTTAGGTCTTGGTAGCTTGGGATACAGTCCAGGATTTGGTGGAGGTCTTGGCGGACTTGGAGGACTTGGTTATATGCCTGGCTTTGGTGGCGGACTAGGTTACGGGTCTGGACTACTTGGGCTGTTGCCTTCGCTTCTGGGTATTGGCTCTTCAATATTTGCCCCTGATTCTGGTGTAGGATATGGTATGGACTATGGTGCTGAATCTTTTGATCAAGGTTTTGTTTCAGAATTCCAACCAAGCTACGATCCTTTTTCATCGGAGCCTAGTTCAGCATCATTGGATCAAGGTTTTGATTCAGAATTCCAACCAAGCTACGATCCATTTGGTTCGGAGTCAACGTTTGACACTCCATTAGAGGATTTACGATCTACTGATTCCTTTCCAATAGAAGATTCATTTTCTGGTTATGAAGACAATGGTGACTATTTCTCCGAAATTCCAACTGAAGATCTACGAGAGATGGAGTCGTTTCCATAAGGCGTATTTGGTATAGATGGCTTTACTATTATTGCTTTGTCCGTCTTACTATGCTTGTATTTGTAATGACCTTAACATCTGTTCAACTGTTGGCAAGTATTGTTGAAATTTCGAATCTTCCGCACTATACGATAACAAATACACTCTATTACCTATTGTTGTCCATGTCTGCATAACACTTATGCTAACCTGTGGACTGTCCTGGGTCTCTTGTCCTCTGGGCTCTGGTGGCGAGAAGACTATTCTATGTCCAGGTTTTCCTGCTACAGTAAAAGGGTTTGATTCGCTAACCTGAATGCCCTGTTGTTCTAATGCCGCAAGAGTAGTCTGAGTATATTCCTCTAAAGAAATAGGCTGCAGATAAGTCGTTACAGATATTGAAAGCTCAGCTGGTAATATATCTTGAAGATTCTCAAGAGGAGAATAGAATGCTACAACACCACTATAAGTCGGAAGTGCATTGGTCGAAACTGTCCAATCGGATGGGTATTGTAATTTAAGCTTGTAGGTTGGGTTATCATATGTGATAGTAGCAGCCTGCGCCGAGACACTTTGGGGTGATATTGCCGAAAATAGTGAACCATTTGAAAATGTCTGGCTGTTAATGGTAGCTATGGCCAGAAGCAATGATGCATTCACCAAAAAATATCTGGATGACAGAACTCTCATGCTATTGATTATCACAACTTGTTTGTATTTTAGAGTTTGTATAATTACTATCTCGTAAAAATTCATCCAGACTTCTCATTTTTTTCTTTAGACATCTCTTTTACAAGTGAAATTCTTAATTGAAATAAAGAGATCATATTCAAAAGAGAAATGAGCTCAAGAGGTTCAATTCAAGAAAAAAAGTTGTATCTAAAACAAATGAGTCAGCATTTCAAAGAGATGTCAGCAAGACAAAATGATGCGACGAAAAGAGTAATTGCAAATACCTTTAGCAAAAATGCAGACATTCTAGAAGACCTCTACTCTCAGGTGGAGGGTTTATCTTCAGAGCTGGAAAATGCTAAAAGCCAGATTCAACAATTGAATAACAAGGTAACACAATTATCGTCAGCAGCAGTAGCAGGGAAAAAGATTGAGAAAGAAAGGGTGTAACAAGGGTGATTAACGGACAAAATAATTACACTAACTAAATATAGTACTGTATTCAGACTTCATTAACATTATCATCTGCGACTCTAGGAAACACACAATTATGCCGTCAATGTTGGTATCTATTGTCGATTGAGAGTTACCACATTTAGCAACGCAGCACTACCATTAACCATTATATGCTATAAAGCCTTATTATACACATGTCAAATGAACCTACTCTAAACTGGGACGAGGTAATAAAAAAAGAAGCAAGAGGCAAAAATGGTAAAGATCTAGGTGAAGTGCAAGAAGTTGGAAATACATACGTCTTAGTGCAAAAAGGATTGATAAGCAAGGACAAATTCTACATACCGAAATACTTAGCTGAAGGATATGATGGCAACACTCTCTGGTTTAAAGTAAGTAAGGAGGAAGCAAAAAGCTCATTTGTTA